>NZ_JBFRTU010000033.1:0-11874 GCF_041474275.1 Vibrio sp. 10N.222.52.B7
AAGAAGTAAGAAGTAAGAAATTAGATTCAAGATACAAAAAAGCCCCTAATGATTAGGGGCTTTGTACAAATATCATTGAGTCGCTTTCGAGCTTATAACTCAGTTATCAAGCTTATTGCTCGGCTATCAAGGCTATGACTCGGCTATCAAGGTTATTGCTCAGCTTCTTCAATAAGCTCTTGAACTGGGGATGCCGGTTTGTTTTGAGCAAAACCGCGCAGGCCAACAACATGTACGTGCTCGTGATCTTTAAAGACCTTACGAACCAGTTTGTAGGTTGTACCTTTCTCTGGGCTAATGTTTTCAGGTGCTGCAATCAGAAGTTGCATACCCAAACGGTCACACAGTTCAAACAGCGTAGAGATCGACTTAGAATCCAAACGTGCTGCTTCATCAAGGAACAACAAACGACATGGAACGATGTCTTTACTGCGAAGTCGACGAGATTCCTCTTCCCAGCTCTGAATAACCATCAATAGGATTGACTGACCCGTACCGATCGCCTCACCCGTAGACAATGCGCCCGATTCAGCTTGTAACCAACCATCTGAACCACGGTTAACTTCAACACTCAGCTCTAGGTAGTTACGGTAATCCAGTAGCTCTTCACCAAGAACCTGTGGAGAACGTTGACCCATATCGATATGCGGGTTCACTCGTTGGAACAACTTCGCCATCGCTTCTGAGAAGGTAAAGCGCGTTGATTCAAACAAGTCTTTGTGTTGCTCTTGTTGAGTTGCTAGCCCTGATAGCAAGATCTCGTGGCTTTCACGGATCTTAACGTTCAGACGTACGCCTTTAACCTGACCAAAGTAGATGTTAGACAAACCTTGGTTCAGCATTCGAATACGGTTCTGCTCGCGCTGAATCGTTTTCTTGATGATGCTTGCTACGGACTCAGAGCTGATTGCCAGGCGATTTTCACGCTGCGTCAACTCTTCTGTTAGTCGAGCTAGCTCCACTTCCATCTCTTCGATTGCTTCAACCGGATCATCCGTGTGAATAATATCTTGGCGAATACGCTCACGAAGGTGTTGGTAAACCGCAATGTAGAACAGAACCTTACGCTCTGGATGTGCGTTGTCTTCAGATAGACGCAGCGAATCACGTAGATCTTCATTGTCAGCTACAGCTAGACGTAGCGCACCCAGTGATTTATCCGACATAGAGCGAAGCTCGCCCGCCGTTAGGTAAGCCAGTTCACGCTTGTGCAAACGACGTTCAACATCATTTTCACGAGCTAAGCGAAGTACTGAACACCAGCCTGCTTTTGCTGCAACAACGAAAGTACGAAGTTCTGTGTACTCTTTCTGAACTTTCTTAAGACGCTTAGCTAGGGCTTTCATCTCAAGTTCTGTTGACGTAATCGTACGCTCGTATTCGCTCTTACGGCTGCGAGATGTGTGCAGACGCTCTTGAAGCTCGTCACGACGACGTACAGCACGCTCTTCAGCGCCTTCATCAGCGTTTACGCCAAACTCTTGTAGCTCTTGTTTGAACTCTTGAACCGTTTCTTGCTTCGCTTGATGTGAGCTCTTCAGTGCCGCCAATACTTGGTTGTATTGGTTCATCTGTTCGCGAGCTTGCTTCAAACCATCGCGGCCTTTGGTTCTTGCTTGTTCAGCTTGAACCAGTTTCGCTTTTAATTGCTCGCTCAGTTCACTGCTCTTGTTAAGCAAATCAACAGAATCTGCGTAAGCAAAGTAGTGACGACGCTCAATCAGATCAGACAGTGCGAACACTTTGCCTTTTAGCGTTTGTAGCGCGTTATCAGCTTGACGATATTCGGCTTCCAAAGCTTCGAACTGCTCTGGGTCAGCGTCTAGTGCAGATACGATCTGTTCTAGAGAAGCAAGCGCCTTGCCGTGCGTATTCAAGTAAGACTTAGCTTCACTCAGACGTTCTAGTTGTGCTTCTAATTCAACTAAGCGCTCAGCCAATGTTTCGTCTTCTAAAATACGAACCATTGGAGCTAATTTATCTAGCGCACCGAGTGCCTGCTTGCTTTGTAGAAGCTGGCTACGTTGCTGCTGCTCTTTAGAGTTAAGCTCAGCCAGAGAACGAACAATTTGATTACGCTTATCACGAATCGCAGCAAGTGCTTGCTCTGGGTCTGCGTTAAACGCAACGTGCAGGTGCTTTGCAACAAAGCTGTTGAATGCTTGATATAGACGATTCAGCTTTTGAGAGTCAAACGCGGCTTTCGCGTGGTTCTCAACAACAACGTCACGCTCTTCGCGCAATTTCTCTAGACGTTGTTCACGAGCCGCACGGCCAAACAGTGGGATCTCAGGGAAACGTGAGTAACGCATTTGGCGATCGTTCAGCTGAACACATACTGCGCCTTCAAGCTCATCGGCATTAAATGAACTGTCATCAAACGCGTCGACATCGCCTTCTAGGATGTAAAGGTCTTCTGGACAATCATCAAGATCCACCAGCTTCTCTTTAATACCATCAAGATCAGAAACCACAATTGCGTGACGAGCTGGGCCGTACATCGCACTGAAGTACGGCGCATCACCAATCGTGATGTCATCGTAGATCTCAGAAAGCAACACGCCACCAAGCGTATCCGCCAGACCTTTCAAACGAGGATCGTTAGAGCCACCTGGCGAAGCTAAACGCTCAATCTCTTGCTCAAGTTCAGCTCGGCGCGTAGCCAACTGATCTTTTGCTACCGCTTGAGATTTCTCATCTTCAAGCACTTGCTGCATTTGAGTCATCACCGCTTGGCTATCTTCTAGCTCAGCGTCGGTTTGATCTCTTAATGCTTCAAGCGCATCGTTTGCCGTGATCCACGCTGGAGCAATGGACTCAAGCTTTTGAATCTCTTGGTCGTGGTTTTGTTGTACACGACGCTGTTCACTTTTCGCTTCACGTAACTCTTCTTGAGCGTACTCAAGCGTTTCGATCTGCATTGCATGACGTTCGCGCTCTTCGTCGAAAACCGCTTCGTCAGTCAGTGAAATGTTGTGTTGCTTTTGGTATTCAGTCGCAAGCTCTTTTGCTTGACGCTGCTGAGCCACATCACGAGCCATATCACGGTGCTGAGCACGCCACTGCTGTTCATTTTCAACAACGTGTTTTGCGTTACGACCTTTCTCTAACGCTTGTTTAGCGCTGCTAGACGCTTCTTTACGTTCAACGTCACCCACAATACTTTTAACAAGAGCGAGCGCTTTGTCGAACTGTGCAGAAGCAGCAGAAGACATGTCTAGTTTATGCTTCGTCGACAGTAGCGTTTGAGTGCTTGATTCTTCTTGTGCTTTTAGCTCTGAAACCAGAGTTAGTGCGCTTTCTGCCGTAATAGATTCATCACCAAGCAACTGCTTAGTTTTCTCTAATGCTTGAACCGCTTGCTGGTATTGAAGTGCACGCGTTTGCTGAACATCCAACGCTTGTTGGTAGTCAGCAAGCTGAGTTTTCAGGCTATCCACTTCTTCTTCAGTGATGGTTGCCTGCTCTTCAGCAAGAAGTACTCGCTCTTGAGCTTCTTCAACCACCATCATTTGCTCTTCTAGACGCTCGTTAAGCTCTTCTAGATCTTCGCTGTAGCGGGCAATTTTCTCTTGCTGACGAAGTGCAGTTTGAACTAATTGAAGATGATCCGAAGCCGCTTGATAATCTTGCTCTAGTGCCGACTCTTGATCGACCAACAGCTCTAATTCTTCTTGAACACGGTTCAACAAGTTGTTTTGATCATGCAAGGTTTCACGCGAACCAAACAGTTCACCACGGAACTTCATGGTTTGATCAAGCTTGTTGCGACGATCGTTAGCATGGCGCATGTAATCTGCTGCCACGTAGTTCGTAGATTCAGTGATCAAGTGCTTAAACAAATCACGATCCGACTGAGTCGTTTTGATCGCTTCTAGCGTCATACGGTTTTCGCGTAGTGCTGATTCCATGTCTTGGAACGCTTTCTTCACACCACCATTTTGCGGTAACAGGTAATCACGCAGAGAACGCGTAATCGCACTTGAGATACCACCGTAAAGTGATGCTTCAATTAGGCGGTAGAACTTAGAACGGTCGCTGCTGTTACGTAGTTTCTTCGGTACCACACCGTATTCAAACATTTGCGAGTGGTAATCAACAATCGAAGAGAAGGCCTTAAAATGCGAGCCTTCGTATTGTGCAACCGCCGCTTTCACGTCGTTCAACTGACATACGCGAGCGTGGCTGTCTGAAACGTTCTGAATCAACACATCCGTTGGTTTCACATGGCTTGGAAGGCCTTGGATAACGAACGGTTTAATGTCGACTTTCTTATCACGACCCGCGACTTGCTGCAGTTTTACTGCAAACAATAGACGCTGATTACGAGAGTTCACAACATCTAGTGCGGCATAACATGCGCCTGGCTGAAGCTTACCGTAAAGGCCTTTATCACGAGATGACTGTGAGCTACCCGCTTCCGTTGTGTTACGGAAATGCAGAAGGCTTTGGTCAGGGATCAGTGCTGTGATGAATGCCGCCATTGTGGTCGACTTACCCGCACCGTTACCGCCAGAAAGCGTTGTAACCAATCCATCAATATCAAAAGTACGCGCAAAGAAGCCGTTCCAGTTGACCATGGTTAATGATTGATACTTACCTCTTTCAATCATGCTTCACCTTCTACTTTTGTTTGTTCGCCAGCATTTGACTCAAGGTCAAAGTCAGCTTGATCGTTAAAAATGTCTTGTTGACCGTTTTCGTCTACGTCTGCATCTACTTCTGATGTGGCTTCCGCTTGTTCTTCATTCAACAAGCTACCTTGGTTAGGCTCTTGGGTATGCACCACAGCTTCACCATCACGGATAAGACGTAACTGCGCTTCTTTCATATCATCGCCAACACGAACGTCAGCGCCAAAACGGAATACCGCTTCGCTGATACGGAACTTGCCGGTTTCACCAATCGCAATCAACATACCGATACGGCGTAAGCGACGTAGAGAAGTACGTACTTTTTCGAACAGCTTTTTTTTATCTAGGTCAGAACCATTCGCACGGTTGGTTGCTAGCTTCATGAGTTTTTTCTCATCCGCTAACGACATCAACTCATCAAACAGTTCTTGGTTGGTGAAGATACCTTCATGAGCAAGACGTTCTGGGCTTAGGTATAAGAAACACAACACCTTGCCAACCAACATGTCGAGCTCAGACAACACACTACGACCAATCAGAGACGTAGAACGCGGACGCAGGTAATAGAAACCTTCCGGCGCTTTTACCAATTCCGTATTGTAGCGTTGATAGAAATGCTGAAGCTCAACTTCAAAATCAGACAGCAACGCGTGGTTATCTAGGTCTTCTGTTGAAACATGCTTACCTGAACGCAGCATGCTATCTAGCGCAGGGAACAGTGGGTTCGCTATCGCTTTTACCAGTTTCTCTGGCATGTAATCATCAGTACTTGTTAATGACATTTGCTTGTACCTTTGCACCGAAATCGTTAATTGCCTGCCAATCTGGCTGAATAGCCTGATAGTCAGACTCTGAGTAACCTAAGCGCACGGCTTGGTCGACAACAATTCTGGCTAAATCAAAATGGTGTGTGCGAGGGTGTGCAGCGAGGTAATCGCGTAACACAAGGCCAAGATCAATTGGCGCGCCTTGCTGTTTGTGAGCTTTTAACATCTCTGCAATTCGATCTGAAAGCAGGTCATTTACTTGCTCAAATTCTTCGTACTCTACGTCGATTGGTGCTTGTCCCATCACTTCGTCATCACGAAGCACGAGCGCTTCATCACGAAGATCCGTCAGCTTCTCAGCATCGGCGTAGGTCAATAACCAAGGCGCATCAAAGTAGTCAGTGACTGACTGACGCAAGCGCTGGCTAAAGGCGCGGTTTTTATCCATATCAATCGCGGTACGGATGAACTTGTGAACATGGCGGTCGTAGCCGATCCATAAATCGATGGCTTGTTGGCCCCAACTGGTGATTCGGTCTAGCTTCATCTGCAAGCCGAACAGGGTTTCGCCAACGAACTCGAGTTCATCGTCACCGTAAACAATTTCTTGAATATCGAGGATCTGTGTTTGCAGTTCATCCCCCGCCGCTTGCAAGGTGTCTTGCAATTCTTTTAGTGTGGACGAGGTTTCTGAAAGCAAGGTTTCACAGTTGTTAATCGCCTCTCGCCAATCCTTGTTTAAAAGGTCGGCAATTTGCTGTTTAACGGTTTGCTGCTGCTCATCCATAACACGTTGGTTAAGATCAATCTGATCGAAAATTTCACCAACAGAATACTTGAGCACGCCGTAAACATTCTTTCTCCAATGTCCTGGAGTTCCGCCTTTTTGTGCTGCTTCAATGGCTTTTGCCATCTCGTCCGCAACCATAGAAAGCTGGATAGACAGTTTCAACTTAGAGAACTGACGGTGGCGTAAATAATAATCTGAAATACCAATCGCCAATGGTGATAAGCGATAAATACTCGCACCATCGGTGATTTCGCTGGTAAAGCGGCTAATCAACTTCTGTTTAACTAACTCGTTGATGGCATTGTTGGCACGAAACGCGGACGCTTCGCCAGTATCTTCAAACAGTCGAGTGACGATGGTAAATGCATCGTGCAGTTCACCCTCGCCCAACTCTTCATCGAACCTTTCATTGCTTAGTACTGCGATAGCAATCAAAAATGCTAAGCGCTCTGGTGGCAAGTTTAATGAAAAATCATGCTGCTTGACCCAGCCCACCAACTCATCAATTGGCTGCTCTTCGGCAGTTTGAGTCATTTCACTCATTGTGGTTCCTGTTACTGTTCTTCGTCATATCGAATGTATTAGATATTACGCCTATTTCTTTATGACGCGGGCTTCTTACGATTGCATAGCGCATGTTGTGGCTTCTTTTACCACATTCACCGCTGTTATTGCGCAGGTTTTTGAGCCCAAACGTGAATATAACGGCCTAGTGACAGATATGGCTCTTGGCGACATAGCTGTTTTTCCAGTTCCAATACATCTTCAAATTGGTAATCTCCCATGTACTCCATATTACCTATGTAGTCACTGAAAGAGCGAATGCCTGATTTACCACAGATTTCTAGACCAGCGTCTTCTATCCATTGATAAACCTCTTCCGGCTTCAAGCCTTTTTGTGGTTGCAGCTTAAACCGTTTTCGATGTGGCATCCCATTCAATACATGAGGAATGTTGCCACAAATCACATTTTTCAGGACTAATCCGTGGTGGTTGTAAAACATTATCGAGGCAACACCACCTGGCTTAACTTGTTCAAGCAATAAATCAAGCGCCTCTTTAGGATCGGCTAACCATTCCATTACGGCATGAAACATCACAAAATCGACTTTCTCATCGAGATGTTCTGCGACTTTTTGTACCGGTGAATGAATAAATCGATATTGCTCTAGCAAACCCGCTTCGCTGATACTTTCTTCGGCGAGCTTCAGCATTTCAGAAGAGAGATCACACAGAGAAACGTTATGCCCAAGCGACGCAATTTTTTGCGACATCTGCGCAAGGCCGCCTCCAGCATCAAGCACATGCAGCGGCGAAGCTGATTGCTCAAACTTGCTCAAAGCTTGTTCTAAATCTTCCCATACGATGATCTGACGGATCTCTCCTTTGTCAGAGCCGTAAATATTTTTTGCAAATTTGTGGGCAATATCGTCGAAATTACGGTCTTCAGTCACGGCTACTTGAGTTATTATGTCCTATCGTGCCTGCTATTCTGTCACAGGAATTTCAGGAATAAAGAGGCGATGTCTCTTTTTACTACTAAGTGATGTTTTTTCGGACTATTCGGATATGTTTGAGCTGAAAAAAGTAGTGTCTTCGCTATTGATGCCACTGCCAGCAATGTTAATTCTCGCTTTTCTGGGTTTAGCCCTAGTGATGTTTACTACCAAAAGGAAGACGGGTTGCTTAATCACCCTTTCAGCCCTATGTGGTATTTTCCTAATCGCTTTCCAACCAGTTTCTAGTCAACTTTTAATGCCAATGGAAAGGCAACACACCGCATTTTTACCTGTCGATGAAACCGTCGATTACGTGATGGTTCTTGGAAGTGGTCACGTCGTAGACGACCAAATTCCACCGACATCAGAACTTAGCCGCACCGGTCTGATGCGTTTAAGTGAAGGGATTCGTATTCTACGCCTTTACCCTGGTGCAAAACTTATTTTGTCTGGCTATGGCGCAGGCACTGAAGTCAGTAACGCAAGAATGATGGCTAAAGTTGCATTAGCACTTGGCGTAGCAAAGCCCAACATCATTCTGCTTGAAACCGCAAAAGACACCTGGGAAGAAGCTCGCCAAGCCGCTGCGTTCGTTAAGAATAAAAAAATGGTTCTGGTGACTTCAGCGAGCCATATGACTCGTGCACTCAATGAATTCCATGCAGCTGGTATGAAACCACTGCCTGCACCAACCAACTACCTTGCACAAGAAGGCGTTGTTGAGCCTTGGAATAAGTACATGCCAAAAGCTCTCTACCTTGAGCAGACTGAGCGTTACTGGCACGAAACCATGGGATTAGTTTGGCAAGATTTACGTGATTGGCTTGATACAAGCAATGACATTGTTGAAGAGCCGGTGATTCCAGAAGCTTCCAGCTTAGTTGAAGATGACGGTGAAGTTTCTGCGGCTCAGCCTCAGTAAGCCAATTGAATCTTTACACTCATACTGAGCAGACTGAGTCGGCAAGTATTTTTAGGTTCTCTGTTCGTTAACAATGAAAGCTAAGCAATAAAAAAGCCGAGACATCAATGGTGTCTCGGCTTTTTACGTTTAAATGTCGTTGTTGATTAATCACTTCCGAAGGAAATCAATCACCAGCGAACATGTAACCTTCACCGTGAACCGTCACAAAGATTTGTGGGTTCTTAGGATCGAACTCCATTTTTGCACGCATACGACGAATCAGCACGTCGATAGTACGGTCATTAGGCGCGTCCACTCGGTGGCTAATCATATTCAAAATACGTTCGCGGCTTAATACTTGATTAGGGTAAGAAGACAAAGCCACTAGCAGTTCGTATTCTGCTTTGGTCAGTTTCACTGGTTCGCCGTTCTTGCTTAACGCACGACGAGGGATATCAAATGTCCACTCACCAAAACGAACCACAGACTCATCTGATGTTTCTTCTACAGCGCCCGCTGCTGTTTTACGAGCAGCAGAGATACGCCAAAGTAGGTTTTTAACTCGAACTAATAACTCGCGAAGTTCGAAGGGTTTAGTAACGTAATCGTCAGCGCCCATTTCAAGGCCTACGATCTTGTCGATGCTATCCGTGCGTCCAGTAACTAAAATAATTCCAATGTCTGATTGACTGCGTAATTCGCGAGTTAGCATCAATCCATCTTCGCCTGGTAAGTTGATGTCCAGCATAATGAGGTCAACGTTGTTTTCTTCTAACACGTTTCTCATTTGAGCGCCGCTTTCTGCTTCGCTCACTGTGTAACCCTCGTTCTGGAAGTATCCAACCAGTTTACTGCGGGTTACCACATCATCTTCTACGACTAATACGTGATAGCTCATCTACACCACTTTTCTTATTTAATAGTTTCAGTGACTATTCTATTCATAACTAGTAACAATTCTAGTGGTACAGAAGATAAAAGCCAGAAACATGGATTTTTTTTGATACAAGACAATCTTAAACCTTGCTATTTATCGTCCATCGCAATTCAATATAGGCATTACTACTAACGAGTAACTTTGCGTTTCGCAAATAACCTTGTTATTCAGCCTTGGTGTGCTTATGCCCAAGTGACTTCAAGATGCATATAAGCAACATCACAAGACTAAGTCAGGATCTAACAAATGAAAGATACGAAAGCGTTCAACGAGCAAAGAGCAGAAATATACTGGTGGCTATCAAGCTTATTTGCCAAAGAGCTCACTCAAGAAGAACTCGATCACTACCACTCTGTTGAAATTCGTTCTTTCCTAACTGGTTTAGGCGAAAATGAGACACTAAAGCCAGCGATTGATAAGTTAGTGGATGCGCTGAACCGCCTACAAACTCGTGAAGATGCTCAGCTAGAACTGTCTGCAGACTTTTGCGATCTTTTCTTAAAGACAGATAAGCACGGCGCTCTTCCTTACGCTTCAATGTATATCGGCGAAACTGGCCTTTTGAATGATAAGCCAGCAAAAGATATGGAAGAGATCATGGCTAAGCACAACTTAGTTGTGAACCAAGATCTAAAAGAGCCAGCAGACCACATTGCTATCGAACTCGATTTCCTTGGTAACTTGATCATTCGTTCAAACGAAACGAATATTGAAGAAGAACTAGAGAATTCATTTGCCGCTCAACAGCAGTTTATCGAACAACAACTACTGACTTGGTTACCAAAGTTCAACGTGAAATGTCATGACGTTGATGAATTCGGTTTCTACGCCTCCGTCTCATCGTTGCTACTCGCATTCTGTCAATTAGACACTCAATATTTAGCTGGTGAATAGCTTATTGGATGACTCGTTAAATAAATTCAGAAGAATGTGACAATTCACCCGGATTTCCGGGTGAATTTTATTGCGAGTAATTTCTAGTCAGTCTAAAATTGTGACCGCAAACGATAAAATATGAAACATTCACGAAATGCTATGCTTATTATAGTTTTGAGCATTTCGGTGTTAAGACAAGCCGCTCAATAGCGGTTTTTTGTTTTTTAGCACTTTTAGTACCCAAAGAGCCCTACAAATTTAAGCTCTTAGTTAGGTAGCTTAACGGCTACTTTATTCCGTACTTTGGGAAAGTAGCTTCTAATAGGATAAAACCATGGCCACTATAAAAGATGTCGCTCGCTTAGCCGGCGTATCAACAACAACCGTTTCTCACGTAATCAATAAAACTCGCTTTGTTGCAGAAGCAACGCAAGAAAAAGTAAACAAAGCCGTAGATGAACTGAACTATGCACCAAGTGCTGTTGCTCGTAGCTTGAAGTGTAATACAACACGCACCATCGGCATGCTAGTGACTCAATCAACTAATCTATTCTTCTCTGAAGTTATCGATGGTGTTGAGAGCTACTGCTACCGTCAAGGTTACACTTTGATCCTGTGTAATACGGGCGGTATCTATGAGAAGCAACGTGACTACATTCGAATGCTTGCAGAGAAACGTGTAGATGGCATCTTAGTTATGTGTTCTGACCTAACTGAAGAACTAAGAGAGATGTTAGACCGTCACGCTGACATCCCTAAAGTTATTATGGACTGGGGCCCAGAGAGTTCTCAAGCTGATAAGATCATCGATAACTCTGAAGAAGGTGGCTACCTAGCGACCAAATACCTTATTGAACGCGGTCACTCTAAGATTGCATGTTTAAGTGGCCACTTAGACAAAGCAGCATGTGTTGAACGTATTGCCGGTTACAAGCGCGCACTTAACGAAGCTAAAATTTCTGCCGATGACAATATGATCATCGAAGGCAACTTCGAGTGTGATACGGCTGTTCTTGCTGCAGAACAAATCGTTGAGATGGAAGATCGTCCAACGGCGGTATTCTGCTTTAACGACACAATGGCACTCGGCTTAATGAGCCGACTGCAAGAAAAAGGCATCCGCATTCCTGAAGATATCTCAGTGATCGGTTACGACAACATCGAACTCGCTGAATACTTCTCTCCGCCGTTAACGACAGTTCACCAACCAAAACGTCGTGTTGGTAAGAATGCATTCGAAATTCTATTGGAGCGCATCAAAGACAAAGACCACGAAAAACGCGTCTTCGAAATGCACCCTGAAATTGTTGAACGAAGTACAGTTAAGACGTTAAATTAATTGATAATTCGAGTTTAATTTCATCAAGCGCACCTTTAGGTGCGCTTTTTTTATCAGCAACTATAATGAACCTGGTATCATACTGGAAAGATCATTAATTGAAGCAATATCACATTTTGAAGTAACAA
>NZ_JBFRTU010000033.1:12506-13310 GCF_041474275.1 Vibrio sp. 10N.222.52.B7
GATCATTAATTGAAGCAGTATCACATTTTGAAATATCAAGTGTGAGCTTCATTCAACAAAAACTTTATTCTATTCAATCAGTCACGCACAGGGCAAACCACTCGAAAGAGTGAGACGCAAAGCTTCCGGCCTAAACCACTCGTTGGTATGGTAGCGGGGTTACCGATGGCAAAATGCAGTAACTACTAATAATTTAGTAATTTACGGCTTATTGACAATTTAATTGCAACATTTTGCTAATCTCTCGGACCTGCTTATTTGGTGGCGTAGTTCAAATACACCGAGATAAATAACATGGATAAACCGATACTAAAGGACTCGATGAAGTTATTTGAGTCCCTAGGAAAAATAAAATCACGCTCAATGTTTGGTGGCTTCGGTCTTTTTGCTGATGACACTATGTTTGCTCTGGTTGTAAATGACCAGTTGCACATACGCGCAGACAAAGGCACAACGAAACAATTCGAACAACAAGGGTTTCAACCTTACGTCTACAAAAAACGTGGTTTCCCTGTCGTTACTAAATATTTCGCTTTACCTGAAGGCCTCTGGCAAGACCAAGAGAAAATCTTGCAGCTTGCAACCACGTCTCTAGGTTTTGCTAAAGAAGAAAAAGCTGAGCAGTCTTCTGCTAAGCCGACCCGACTCAAAGATCTGCCTAATCTTCGACTCGCTACCGAGCGTATGTTGAAAAAGGCAGGGATCGATTCTGTAGAACGTTTATATGAATCTGGCTCTGTAAACGCATTTAACGCCATCAAAGAATCGCATGCGTCTTCTGTCAGTATTGAACTACTTTGGGCG
>NZ_JBFRTU010000034.1:0-4888 GCF_041474275.1 Vibrio sp. 10N.222.52.B7
CGTATTTTTAAAAATACGGAAACGCCCCCTATCGGGGCTAATATCTGATAGACACCGTGTGATACCTTTTTTAAGGATCAGCTTTTGACCTGTTTCCAATAACGTTTAACTGTTGCAATACCAGTCCCAGATCTTTCCTGTACAGCTTTCTGAGTAGCTTTCTTGCCCTCTGCAAGTAAAGCGGTGTAAGCCTCGTTAATGCGCTTTAGGACGCTATCTGTGCGCTTCTGATTGGTGTAGTGCGCCCCGACTGCTTGTCGAGTCTCTAACGGCTGATTGGTGTCAAGGTTTAGCTTGCGCTCCTTGAGGCGGATATTAGCCTTATTGCGCCACGTCCAGTTGGCAATGCTTTTCGCTATACCTTCGACCTCTTTGAAGTGCATAGGCTCTTTGAAGCTCTGGTTTAATTGATCTGCATGGCTTTCAAGATCAGCATGAAACACCTGACACGTATCGAAGTTATGCACCACCCCGTAAGCGTAGTAACGCAATACATTAAACAGGCTAACGTTGCGTTCGTAGTCGCACAGCTCGGCTGTATCAATGCTGTACTCTTTCTTGTCGAGATCACCGCACCCATCATGTAATTCTGCGAGTGAATACTCGTGATCGTGTAGCACCACAACACGCCAGTCGCTATGTAACGGGTTTTTAGTCATTAAGTGAGCGTAACCTTCATCCGCACCCAATAAACGTTTGTACGTGCGCTGTATGGCCGCCAAGTAAGCTAAGGGTTTGCTGCGTGCGTTTTCTGAGGTAAACACCGGGTTAATGGCGTAAGCCATGTGGTACTTACCATCATCGGGGTTCATAGCGATATAGTTCGGATATGGTAAGCCGTTAAGCTCCCAAGCGTATTCACCCGTAAACGGTGTATCGATGTCAAAAATTAGCCAAGCACAGCGCAGGTGGCTGTTTAGCTGTATGTAACTATGCGTGAGCGCATGTGTAACGTTCCGTATCAGGGATGCGGTTTTGTCGTCACTGCAATAGGGCTTTTTAGGTAGGTGTGCATGTACTCTTCTCTCTAGGTTGTTCATATGATTCTTTTGTTGTTTTGGCTTTAAACAACTGAACTTGAGAGGGTTGCAATGCGTTATTACTGTACGTATACTTCATGTAAATCAGCTCCTCTTTTGGCTCAGTTGGTTTAAAATTTGTTGTTTTTGAAAAAGAATCCGTAGGTCGCCAAACTTAGCGGATTTTTTTTCGTCTCCAAGAAATGTACTCTCTTACTTCCCTCAGATCAAACGCTTACACGCCCAGTGTTACTTACATCCTATTTCTCGGTCGGGCAACAGGTTGTGTCGGTCTTTGTCTTGGAGCAGGCTCTGGATCGCTTACAGGCTCTCCCTTAAAGGCTTGAGCCTTGATTATTGATGGCCCCCATCCTGAGCTTTTAAGTAACTGATCAAGCTCGTCACAGTTTCGTTTAGTTGTGTCATAGTCTTCTCTAAGCTCTCCCGCTTCTGCTTTTCGCTCTCTAGCTCGTTCTGCAAGCTTTCCAATTGCTTGTTTAAGCTCTGCGAGGATTTTATATACCCACTTTGCAGGCTTTTGATGTTGGTTAGTATTGTGTTTAACATTCGGTTCGGTTTGGTTTTTGGTTACTTTATTTGGCAGTACAGCTCGCTCGGGTTGGTCTTTGACTTCACCACTTGCAGGCATGGTTGAAACTTCTCGATTTCGTATTCCGTTACTAGGTAACGCCCCGCTATCGTTCCGCTCAGGAATAAGAATAGCCCCAACAGCATTGGTAGGATCAGGTTCAATCGCCTTTGGTTTTTGATACATGATGTTACGTTGTTCTGAAATTGTTTTAAGTCGGCTCTTGAGCGCTCTGCGGTTGTCTGCAAGTCTGTTTTCACGCTCTGCGTGAAATGCTCGAAGTCTTTGTTCCTGTTGCTCTGCGAGGTTTTCAATACCTCTGTAAGATTTCCCATAAAGATCACCTTTTAGTCTTATCGGTTTTTCGTGTCCCTCCGCTTTAAATGAAATGGACGATTTAGTGTTACGTGTCACCGTTACACCATCGATGGCGTTTAGGGCGTTTATCACGTCTTCTTGGTTGTTAAGTTCGCCCTCCCCTGCCAACTCAAACAAGTAGTTGTCTACTTGTTTCATTAACTCCTGACGGGGTGGGGGATTGTCTCCAAACGTAAACGTTCGGCGTTTGTTTGGGTCATTAGGGTCGGTGAAACCATATATGTCATTGGCGATACACTTCCACGCATCGATACGTTTTATGTCTCTACTGTGGACGTAGGGTGTCAAGGCTTTGCCTGTGGTCAGTTCCATATTTACGATGTGGAAATTTAGCTCTAGGCGATCTTTATCCCTGTGCTCAATCCACACAATGTCGTACTGATCAGGTTCAAGTCCTGCAAGCAGCGTCTTCTCGAAACTCTCCATAAGGATCTGCTTTTGGGCGGTGGGGATATTCTCTTCTTCAAAGCTGAGGCAACCGTATGTGTACGCCTTAGCGAAACGGCTCGCTTGCTTGAGTAGTTCTCTCGTGGTTTCTGGGTTTCCCGATAGAAGCTCTGGTGCAACCTTTCGCCTTTTAGTTCCACCCTCCAAATATTCGAGTCCGTTAGTAACGGACGAATGATCGCCCTTAAAGAATTTAACTATCATGGCTGTTGTTTGATTAGTTTACTCAGCAGATCGTTAGACTCGGCTAGGCGTGCTTGCACACTAATCAAGTCAATCAAACCGCCTGACTTTTTTGCACTATTCACAAGCCGTGCAAGTTGGTTGATGTTGTTGCCAATTTTGGCAACCTCAGCGACCAGTGCAGGATCTTGTTTTAACTCTCGGTATTTTGGTTTGGGGTGTGGTGATTTTGGGTCAAGTCCAAAGGTGCGAAACCAATCCGAAACATTGCCATTGGCATTAGATTGGATTAGTGACTTTTCTTCCTCGGTTACACGCACCTGTATCAACTCGGTACGCACTGGCTTTTTGCTTTTGCTCATGGCTTTTGATTTTGTTTTTGGCTGTCGCTAGACAGTGCTTTTTGGAGGGGATTAAAGGGGTAGGTACGACCCCCTTTGCCAGTGATATGAAAATTTCGGAACGTAATTACATATCTATGCTGGCTTGGTATTAACCCTCATTAATAAATTAATAATTAAGAAGCGTAATTACAAATATGGGGTTGAGGGAATCAATTTTATTCCTTACTAATTAAATAAAACGACATGAGAAACAAGCAAAGCAAAGAGGCTCTATTGGCTGGTGGTATTGAATATGTAGCCAATGAGTTTGACACCGAACTTAGTAGTTCAGAAAAGGATGAAATCAGAAAGCATATCGATAGATACACAGTAGGTTGCTATGAAGACTATTTAGATCCATTGGTGATTGATGTTCGAGAGAAATTTGAGTACGAAACTGAGTCCGATTTTAACGAAACTGCCTTGGAAGATTGGGCGGAACAGTGTGGTCACTGTGGCGTCAGTGGGACGACAAAGCGAGCATATGAAATCGGAGATTATTACTACACTTCGGATGCAATTACCGAGTGGGTATTTGAACTGCACGACAGAGGAAGCCTGAAAGATTTATGCTTGGCGTTCCTGTTAAGTAATCTACCAGAAATGGATTAAAATAGGCTGCTGGTGGCAATTGCCACGGCAACCTAACAAAACTTAAAACACCCACCATTTGTTAACAAATTAGCTGGTGGCTAAGTCGGGTTTTAAGAGGGGTTAAATATACAAAAACGGACTGTTAGAGTCCGCTTTTGTTTGTAACCAGATCACGTAGTGCGCAATAGGTACAATATGTTAAATAGGGACGAAATCAGCGAAATTATCGCTTCGCCTCAATGGCGGCCATCTGCGCTTCGAGCTGTACGATCTGTGCTTTCTTGTCTTCGATTTCTTGGCGACACCAATCGAGCTTGCGCTGAATGGTAGCCTTACGTTCACCATCGATGTCAGCTTTCTGGAAGTCATCGAAAGACATCTCCCACTCGCACACGTAGTGATCAGGGCAGTAAACCCACTCGCCATGTGGTGCGACTATCAGTTTGCGATCAAGACAGTTCGGGCACACAACATTAAGCTCTACGTGCTTGCAGGGGCGACATGATGAATCGTTACACTGATACGTCATTTTGTGCCTCCCAAGTCTTCTTATGCTTTGAGAACGTGCCTCGTTCCACTCCTGCTTCCTCTGCCATAGCTCTAATAGACGGCATCTTATCAGCGTCCTTGTATTGCTCTAGAACTTTGAAAACCTTGGCTTGAGCTTCGTTAGCTCTGCGTTCATTATCACTCACAGGGCGATCTTTAGGAGAACTAGATACAACTTGGGGCGTATCGTTACGTGTTACCTTGTCACAGATCTCGATAAGTGCGGCTGTTAGTGATGTAACACTGTGTCTTAGCTCTTTGATCTCGTTACAAAGCTCTGCATAGCTTGGCAGTTGTGGTGCGTCACTTTTTGTATCGCTCGATACAGAGAATAAATCCTGCTGCGCAAGATCTGTCGGCGTGAGAGCGTTGATTTCTTTACGGTCTAGGTAGCGCTTACCACCCCTTTCAACGTATGAGAGCTTATTATCCCGCATATAGCGATACAGTGTGTTACGGCTTATCCCTGTAACCTTCACCGCATCATTAACACGTAACATATGATTTTCCATCGATACACTCCAACTGATACAAAACGAGACAAGATTGACACACATAGATCGTGTAACAGTGATGTGTATCGTGATGTAACATAGCATAACTAGAGCCGCTGAGTAGCTTAAATGGCACATTTAAGTGATCGAAGTGGCAACACTCACTCATTATGAGTGCAATACCTAAGTAGGTGATTTAGTTGAACTCTGACTCTCTCGATGGACAATTTGGGGTAATGCCTTTCTTTTTGC
>NZ_JBFRTU010000035.1:0-12618 GCF_041474275.1 Vibrio sp. 10N.222.52.B7
TGATAGCTTGAGTGAAAGTCAAATTGCAGAGCAAGAGTGGCACCTGATGCACGACATCGAAGTGGATGACGCTATGTTAGCGTGTCCATTTGTTGAGTTAGTGATGGCTGGAGTCGATTATTTTGCTGAAGTTCGACTTAATGGTGTGGCTGTTTTTGATTGTGATGGTAGCCAAGCTGAATACCGTAAAGATATCCGTCCTTATATGCAGTCCGGCCGAAACCGTTTCGAGATCCTTTTCCTTGAAGAAGAGGAGAGCCTATTGCTTGAAGAAGACATGGATGACTCTGTATCTTCACAGGCTATCGCTAAATCTGATTCACGCATCGGGATTTGGCAAGCGCCATACCTGCAGTTCGTTCGAAACGTCAAGCTAGAGCAAGTTGTCACAGAGCAGATCTGGCACCACGGTGGTGGCTGTGAGTTTAAAGTGGATGTTATCTATCAAACGCTAAAGGCGGGGTTAGTATCGGCATCCATCAAGTTTAATGGTATGACTCTCGTGATGCCGATTGATGTACGCGCTGAACATACTGGCGTCGTGTTCCAGGTCGAAGCTCCTATCATTTTTGATATTGAGAATCCTAACCCCAAGTATCTATACCCATTAGAAGTGGTACTTGATGGGCAAGAAGAGAGTTCTTTTGTTGCCTTGAACCCAACTTCTTGCGTCAGTAACTTTCTACGTTAACTCCGTATATTTTAGCGTTATCTTCTTTCGCTATAGCGGCGCATTCTGCTTATAACGACTTGGCCATGACAACCTCACAAGCGTCGTGGCCTGTTTCTCCCCAAGCTGACTCAAGATGCTCAAACCCAAGCTTCTCATAGAGTTTGACCGCAGCACCCAAGCACTTCGTCGTTTCTAAATACATGTGTTGATACCCAAGTTGCTTGGCTTGCTTTAAGCTCAAAGCGACAATTCGCTTGGCTAGGCCATGCCCTCGAGTTTGCGGTAAGAAGTACATCTTTTGTAGCTCACACACATTGGGTTTACCTGCTAGAGGGGCAAAGCCACCGCCTCCGACGATCTTTCCGTTGTGTTCGATAACCCAGTACATTGCATTCGCTTGGCTATAGACAGAGTACATATCATCGAGTGTTGGGTCGGCTACGCCATAACCTTTATCTTCTGTGAGTCCATGCTCAGCCGAAACTTGGCGAATGATTTGTGCGATGCTTGGGTTGTCTTGCGGTGTAATGGGTCTAAGGGTGAACTCAGCAATTTGTTCCATGATCTGCCTATGAAAGGGTCACTAATATGTGACCCAATATATGGTGACTAAGCATGTTGGTGCAAACAGAATTGTTGTTGTGCGATTTGGTCGCCTGATTTACGTAACCAGACTTTCTCGTGGAAGTAGTAAGCAACGGTATTTAAAGTTGGCTCTAGCAAAGCCATCACACCGCCGATAAAAGCATCTCCAGTCAACAAGTAGACAACAGTAAAGGCAACACTAAAGTGGATGGTAGCAAAGCTTGCTGTTTTTAATTTGGTCATCCACTGACGAGCTTTAAGCGCTGGAACTTGAGCCCACGCCTTTTCATGAAAATAGAAGGCAACAGTATTCACTGAGGGCTCAATCATAGCGATTAAGCTACCAATTAAGATGTCGCCTGTTAGTACATAAGCGACACTAAATGCGATAGTAAAATGTAATGCAGCAAAGGTTAGTGTCTTTTTCATGATAATTACTCAATCGTTGTGTTGTTTTGATAGGTCTATTATTGAGAATTATTATCATTAAGTATAATGGGAAGTAGAGATTAATTTGATAGATGAAACCTATCAATCAGTGCGGCTAGAGTGAGAATAGAGTGAGAAGCATTGGAATATTGGAATCAGGGACATAAAAAAAGGCTGGTCACCAAGACCAACCTTTCTATTTAGACCGAGAAGTTTGAAGCCTTCTCGTTCACTCGGTTTTAAAGCGCAGCGATTGTCGCTTTTTGCTCTTCAAGCTTAACAAGAGTTTCCTTGTAGCCTTCAAGCTTTTCACGCTCTTTCGCGATAACTGCTTCTGGTGCTTTAGCAACGAAACCTTCGTTACCTAGCTTACCTTCGATACGTTTAATCTCGCCGTGAGTCTTAGCGACTTCTTTATCTAGACGAGCAAGCTCTGCATCTTTGTCGATAAGACCCGCCATTGGGATCATCAACTCAGATTTGCCAACCAGTTTAGTTGCACAAGCAGGAGTCTCTTCACCATCAGCTAGAACTTTAATATCGTCTAGCTTAGCTAGAGAAGTAAGAACGATCTTGTTCGCTTCGATACGAGCGGCATCTTTCTCATCAGCAACCTTGATCATTACTTCTAAGCCTTGGCTTGGTGCAATGTCGTATTCCGCACGTAGGTTACGGATAGCAGTGATGAAAGTCTTAACCCATTCGATGTCGTCAACGATCTCAGCATTGAAGTTAGCTTCATTAAACTGAGGAAGCGCTTGAGTCATGATTGTCTCGCCTTCAACGCCGTCTACTAGCGGCTTAACGCTCTGCCAGATAGATTCAGTGATGTAAGGAAGAACAGGGTGAGCAAGACGCAGAGTCTTCTCAAGAACCGTGATAAGCGTGTAACGAGTCGCTTGTTGTTGAGCTTCAGTACCTTTCCAAAGAACAGGTTTAGTTAGCTCTAAGTACCAGTCACAGAATTGGTTCCAGATGAATTCGTAAAGCGTGTTTGCTGCCATGTCTAGACGGTAGTTGTCTAGGTGAGCATTAAACTCTTTCGCTGCAACTTCAAACTGAGACTCAATCCACTTGTCTGCTAGAGAGAATTCCATGTTTGCAAGGTCTTCTACAGACAGTGACATGCCACAGTCGTGCTCTTCTGTGTTCATTAGTACGTAACGGCTTGCGTTCCATAGCTTGTTACAGAAGTTACGGTAACCTTCAAGACGCTTCATGTCCCAGTTGATGTCACGGCCAGTTGAAGCCATAGCAGCAAGAGTGAAACGTAGCGCATCAGTACCGTAAGGTTCGATACCGTTTTCGAAAGTCTTACGTGTCGCTTTTTCGATCTTAGCAGCCAGTTTAGGTTGCATCATGTTGCCACAACGCTTTTCTACTAGCTCTTCAAGGCCGATGCCGTCAATCATGTCGATTGGGTCAAGTACGTTACCTTTCGACTTAGACATCTTGTCGCCGTTTTCATCACGGATAAGACCCGTCATGTAAACAGTTTTGAAAGGTACTTGAGCCTTGCCATCTTCGTCTTTCACGAAGTGCATGGTCATCATGATCATACGAGCAACCCAGAAGAAGATAATATCAAAACCAGATACTAGTACTTCAGATGGGTGGAATGTTTTCAGTGCTTCAGTATCTTCAGGCCAGCCTTGTGTGCCGAACGTCCAAAGTGCAGAAGAGAACCAAGTATCCAGTACGTCGTCGTCTTGCTTAAGCACAACAACAGGCGCTAGGTTGTTCTTTTCACGAACTTCTTCTTCAGTGCGACCTACGTAAACTTTACCATCGTTGTCGTACCATGCTGGGATACGATGTCCCCACCAAAGTTGACGAGAGATACACCAGTCTTGCACGTCACGCATCCACGCGAAGTACATGTTTTCGTACTGCTTAGGTACGAATTGGATTTGACCATCTTCAACGGCTTTAACTGCTGGCTCTGCAAGAGGAGCTGTGCGCACGTACCATTGGTCAGTCAGCATTGGTTCGATAACCACGCCACCACGGTCGCCGTAAGGGACAGTTAGGTCGTGATCTTTGATCTCTTCAAGAAGACCAAGCTCATCGAATTCAGCAACGATAGCTTTACGTGCAGCAAAACGCTCCATGCCTTGGTACTTAGCAGGGATATCTGTTGAGTAAACATCGCATTCTTCGCCGTTCGTAGTGAAGACTTCAGCAGCATCACGGATATCAGCGTTGAACGTTAGGATGTTGATCATCGGTAGGTTGTTGCGCTTACCCACTTCGTAATCGTTAAAGTCATGAGCTGGAGTGATCTTCACACAACCCGTGCCTTTTTCCATGTCTGCGTGCTCATCGCCTACGATAGGGATAAGACGGTTTACAACAGGAAGTAGGATTTCTTTGCCGATAAGATCTTTGTAACGAGGATCTTCTGGGTTAACAGCAACACCAGTATCGCCAAGCATGGTTTCAGGACGAGTAGTCGCAACAACGATGTAGTCTTTACCATTTGCCGTTTTAACGCCGTTCGCTAGCGGGTAGCGGAAGTGCCACATGAAACCTTTTTTGTCTTTGTTTTCAACTTCAAGATCAGAGATTGCAGTGTGCAGTTTAGGATCCCAGTTTACTAGACGCTTACCACGGTAGATTAGGTCTTCTTCGTATAGACGAACAAACACTTCTTGAGTCGCAGCCGATAGGCCGTCATCCATAGTGAATCGTTCACGATCCCAATCTACAGATGCACCAAGACGACGAAGTTGTTGAGTGATCGTGCCACCTGATTCGCCTTTCCATTCCCAGATCTTGTCGATGAAAGCTTCACGGCCGTAGTCGTGTTTTGTTTTGCCTTCTTCGGCAGCAATCTTACGCTCAACAACCATTTGAGTTGCGATACCAGCGTGGTCAGTACCCACTTGCCAAAGCGTGTTTTTGCCTTTCATACGTTGAGCACGGATAAGCGTATCCATGATCGTATCTTGGAACGCGTGACCCATGTGTAGGCTGCCAGTGACGTTCGGTGGCGGGATCATGATGCTGTAAGCTTCTTTTGATGTGTCACCGTGTGGCTTAAAGTAGCCTTTCTCTTCCCAAGTCTTATACAGAGCTTGTTCGATTGATGTTGGGTTGTATGTCTTTTCCATAGTGCTCTTAAACGGATACTGTGAATGGTTAATCGTGGTCAAACTTCATAAGTGAAGCTTCTTGAATCTAAATCCAAAGATAGCTTTAACTATGAGGTTTGACTATGGATGTTGAATCTCGATAGTTTGTAGCTGATATCTAGCTTGACGGTAAATTTTATACCTTTCTCGAGCGAGTTGCTTAGCTTTTTCTTCGCAAGGGACGAAGTCTATCACCTGAGCAAAGGCGTTCGCAAAGGTTGTATTATTATCGGCCAGATTAATTACTAGCTGACGATTCCAATTATGTTTTACGCCTTGATAGCCAATTTCGATGTTGGTTGAATACTTCGGGCCTTCGCCAACCAAGTTGTGCGCAATAAAATCACAGGGTTCGACTTGCCAGAAAACTTCAGCAATACGCTCGGCATGCTCTTTGTCATTACAGTTGAGATAAAGTTTAGCGCCTTGTTTTGCAAAGTGCTGAGCAAGAAACAGCACATAGTGAGCAAAACCATCTTCGCTGGCTTGCGGGCTGTCTGAAGGCACAATGTAAAATGTAGCAGTCTGCATACTTAATACTCGAACTGAAAATCGTGGATATCAATGTTACTTGGTTAACAGGGTCTAACAAATAGCGCTTATTAAAAAAGGGCCCGTAGGCCCTTTTTATTATTTTGAAGATTGCTCTTCAGTCTCTTGGCCGCTGCGGTTCAATAAGAATTGGACTAGCATTGAGACAGGACGACCTGTCGAGCCTTTCGCTGCGCCTGACTTCCAAGCTGTACCAGCACTGTCGATGTGTGCCCAGTGGTACTTCTTAGTGAATTTAGACAGGAAACAACCAGCAGTGATTGTGCCGCCAGGACGGCCACCGATGTTCGCCATATCAGCGAATGGGCTGTTTAGCTGCTCATGGTACTCGTCTGCCATTGGTAGACGCCATGCACGGTCACTTGCTTGCTCTGAAGCATTAACAAGTTCGTGAGAAAGTGGGTTGTGGTTCGATAGAACGCCACTGATGTGGTGACCTAGAGCGATAACACATGCGCCAGTTAGCGTAGCAACATCGACAACACAGTCAGGTTCAAAACGCTCAACGTAAGTTAGAGCATCACATAGAACCAAGCGACCTTCAGCATCAGTGTTGAGTACTTCAACCGTTTGGCCTGACATTGTCGTTAGGATATCACCTGGACGGTAAGCATTGCTGCCCGGCATGTTTTCACAACCGGCTAGGATACCAACCACGTTAATAGGCAGGTTCAGCTTAGCCAGTGCTTTCATTGTACCGAATACAGACGCCGCACCACACATGTCGTACTTCATCTCATCCATGCCTTCACCAGGCTTAAGCGAGATACCGCCTGAATCGAAAGTCAGACCTTTACCGACTAATACAATCGGCTTCGCATCTGGATCCGGAGCGCCTTTGTATTCCATGATAGACATCATCGATTCATTTTTAGAGCCACGGCCAACTGCTAGGTATGATGTCATACCCAGTTTTTCCATCTCTTCTTCGCCAATGATCTTAGTCTTCACTGTCTCGTAATCGTCGGCTAAACGACGAGCTTGAGAAGCAAGGTAAGCAGGGTTTGCGATGTTTGGTGGCATGTTGCCTAGATCTTTAGACGCTTTTACACCTGAAGCAATAGCAAGGCCGTGAGAGATTGCTTTCTCACCCAGGCTCAATTCGCGACGTGTTGGTACATTGAATACCAATTTACGTAGTGGGCGACGAGTCTCTGGCTTGTTGCTCTTGAATTGGTCAAATGTGTAAAGACCATCTTTAGTCGCTTCTACCGCTTGGCGAACTTTCCAATAAGTGTCGCGACCTTTAACGTGAAGTTCTGTAAGGAAACATACAGCTTCCATAGAACCTGTTTCGTTTAGTGTACTGATGGTTTTTTGGATAATTTCTTTGTATTGACGCTCGCCTAGCTCACGTTCTTTACCACAGCCTACCAGTAGAACACGTTCTGAAAGTACACCAGGTACTTGATGCAGTAGTAGCATCTGGCCAGGTTTACCCTCTAGATCACCGCGACGAAGCAGTGAACTAATGTAGCCATCGCTAATCTTATCTAATTGCTCGGCTACTGGAGAAAGGCGGCGCGGTTCGAATACACCGACAACGATACATGCGCTGCGCTGTTTCTCTGGGCTGCCACTTTTTACACTGAACTCCATGCGTACTCCTACATCCTGAAGACAAATCGAACTAAATGTTAGATAATGGGTTCTTACTTGTTGGATCCTATAATGGAACTAACCTTAAAGAAGAACGCTAACACTTAGCTAAAAATTTAAAAAAATAAAAGGTTCAACGGGAAATTATAGTGATTCAATCAAAAAAACAAGTTTTGTATAGGTAATTTGAGCGTGATTATTGTTAGATATTTGATCCGCGAGACAATCAAGAGCCAATTTGCGATCTTTTTTGTTCTCTTTCTCGTGTTTCTCAGCCAAAAATTCATCAGTGTTTTAGCGGATGCCTCTGATGGTGATATCCCTGCGAGTCTTATATTGTCGATTGTTGGCTTAAATATGCCAGCGATGGGCCTATTGATGCTTCCACTCAGTATCTATATTGGTATTTTGCTTACTTTTGGCCGCCTTTACGCTGAAAGTGAAATAGTGGTCATGAACGCCACCGGTATCGGTAATAAATTCCTGATCCAATCTGCGCTTTACCTCGCTTTAATTACGGCATCTGTTGCAGCCTTTAACTCATTTTGGTTATCTCCTTGGTCACAAGACAAAGTTGAACAAATGTATGAAGAAGTAGCTGCAGAGAACAGCGTTGATTTGCTACCAAAAGGTAAGTTTGAAGGTACGCCGGATGGCTCTTCTGTCGTGTTTATTGATGATATCGACGGTAATAAGTTAGAAAACGTGTTCGTAGCTCAAATGCGTCCGCGTGATTCTGTACTGCCAAGTGTGATGTTCTCGAAGTCAGGTGATGTAAAAGAGCTCAGTGATGGTCGCCAAGTGATCGTAATGTACGATGGTACTCGTCATGAAGGCATTCCGACTCGCCTTGACTACAGGGTGACACACTTTGAAGAATACGAAGGCCTGATTGGTCAGCGTGAAGTTGAGAAGAAAGGTCGAGACTGGGAAGCGATCCCTACGCTTGAACTGATTGGTAACTCAAATAATAGTGCGAAAGCAGAGTTGCAGTGGCGTATTTCTTTGGTACTTTGTATTCCATTGTTGACCATGCTTGTCGTGCCACTGTCTGCGGTAAACCCTCGACAAGGTCGTTTTGCGAAAATCGGCCCAGCAATACTGATTTATCTCACCTATTTCTTAGCAATCAGTGCAACCAAGTCTTCAATCGAAGAGGGGAGCATTCCTGCGGTAATCGGCATGTGGCCAATCAATGCGTTATTGTTATTTGTCGCGATTGGTGCCAACTTTATGGATAGCGTGCCAGTAAGGCGTTTGAAAGAAAAATTCAAGAATAAGAGGTTGGCTTAAGCCGTGTTTAAGATTCTCGATTTATATATAGGCAGAACCATCATCGCAACGACGTCACTGGTATTGGTGACGTTTGTTGGTCTCTCTGGGATCATCAAATATGTAGAACAGCTAAGAAAAGTTGGCCGTGGTACATACGATCTATTACAAGCGCTGTATTTCGTTTTATTGAGTATCCCTCGTGATATCGAAATGTTCTTTCCAATGGCTGCATTGCTTGGCGCATTGATAGGGCTTGGTATGCTTGCTGCAAGTTCTGAGCTTGTCGTTATGCAGGCAGCTGGTTTCTCTAAGTTAGATATCGGCCTATCAGTACTTAAAACAGCTATTCCACTGATGATCGTGGTGACATTGCTTGGTCAATGGGGAGCACCGCAAGCGCAGAAAATGGCTCGTGATTTAAGAACTATCTCGATTGCTGGTGGTAATATTATTTCGACGCAAAGTGGTGTCTGGGCTCGTGATGCCAATGACTTCATCTTCATTGTCAAAATCGATGACCAGAAGCTATATGGAATGAACATGTGGCGCTTTGATGAAAACAAGGCACTTAAAACCGCTATTTATTCTGACGAAGTTGATTACGTTGGAGACAACGTGTGGACGATGAAGGATGTAGAGATCACGTCTTTTGAAAACGAACTTCAAATTACTAAAGAAAGTTTACCGACTTACTCTTGGGAAACGTCATTAGCTCCAGATAAGTTGGCGATAGTAACGGTTAAACCAGAAGAGCTATCGTTAAGTGGGTTGTATGATTATGTTTCTTATCTGAAGGCGTCAGAGCAAGATGCATCACGCTATGAATTGGCGCTGTGGAGAAAGATAACCCAGCCAATTTCGATCGCGGTTATGATGTTGATGGCACTGTCGTTTATCTTTGGTCCTTTGCGTAGTGTGACCATGGGTGCGAGGATTTTGTCAGGTGTTATTGCTGGCTTTACCTTCTATATATCCAGTGAGTTCTTTGGCCCAGTGAGTTTGGTTTATCAAATACCACCCGCCTTTGGCGCAATAGCCCCGAGCGTGGTGTTCCTTGGAATTGCCATCATGCTCTTGAGGCGGAAACTGTAAATAGTAAAAAGGAAGGCATAACGCCTTCCTTTTTTGATCTTGATTGGAGCTAACTTAAATCACATTATCGTGCTTGTGGTAACACAACGACTTCGGTCTTTGCCCAGATATCGTG
Source organism: Vibrio sp. 10N.222.52.B7 (assembly GCF_041474275.1). NCBI lineage: Bacteria > Pseudomonadati > Pseudomonadota > Gammaproteobacteria > Vibrionales > Vibrionaceae > Vibrio > Vibrio sp. 10N.222.52.B7. The sequence goes on from NZ_JBFRTU010000035.1 coordinate 9,455, forward strand.
AAAGCCACGCTTTTTTGGATCGAATGGAACACATAGGTTTGCCAATCCAAAACCTGAAGTACCTAAACGAATCAGCGCCTGAGTTACTGTGATCGCTGAGCCATCTTTGTTTTGAACGCGCAGCTTCCAAGCTCTCATGCCGAGAGTTTGACCAGCTCTAGTCCAGAAGAACACGAAGAAATATACCCAAACGGCGACTAAGTAAAAGGTATATGCAGGGCTCCAAATCGGATGGTTGGTTAAGAAGTCACTAACATCGGCATAACCGCTGTGGTTAAAAATGCCGAGAGCCATGAGCGCGTGCAGTAGAGCGACAATGACGCCAGCCGCCAACATTTCAATAGCGATTACGATCAGAGCGTCGTAGAACAAGGCACCATATCGGCGCATGACTCCTGCTGGTGGCAGAGTGTTTGTTGATGTCATGTGTTATTACTTCTTTAAAAATTGAGGCGTCAGAATATAGTTTAAGGCTTAGCCTGAAAAGAGACATGACGCACAGCTTATGACTTAGTGGCGAAATTATCGGCAAACACACATGAATTCAAGTTTTTATACTTGCCACATCAGTTCGCATACGTATAATGCCAAACATCGAAAGGGCAATGCCCCAAGATAATGCCGGTATGGTGAAATTGGTATACACGACGGATTCAAAATCCGTTGCCTTCGGGCGTGGCGGTTCAAGTCCGCCTACCGGTACCATATTTAAATGACAAAGCCTCGACGAAAGTCGGGGCTTTGTTGTATCTGGGATATAGGAAGCGTTGCCTTCGCGGTGGCGGCAGGAATGCCTGTCCAATCAGTCCGCCTACCGGTACCAAACATAGAAAGGTCGCTTTGGGCGTTTGTGAATTTTAAATCCAGCGTGTCGGCTTGGATGCAAGCCCAGTCAAGTCACCTACCGGCACCATATTTAAATGACAAAGCCTAGATGAAAATCGGGGCTTTGTTGTGGGGTATAGGAAGCATTGCCTTCACGGTGGCGGCAAGAATGCCTGTCCAATCAGTCCGCCTATCGGTACCAAACATAGAAAGGTCGCTTTTATAGCGACCTTTCTATGTTTTGGACGTATGTGAATTTGAAATCCGGCGTGTCGTTGCAGTTGCTCTTCAATCAGACAGATCTTGATGTTTCACTCCTAAATCTCATAATTTCCCTTCGCTATTCGATCTGATAATGAATTAATTATCTTAAATCATGATGTTACCTGTCATTCTCTTTTCTATTGTCTATGTTTAAAGGACTAACAGAGGAGATAGATATGCTGACAGTAACCCCTTACTTGTTTTTTGATGGTCGTTGTAATGAAGCGTTGGATTTTTATCACAAGTGCTTTGGTGGTGTGGTTTTATCTAAGCAGCTTTTTAGTGATGCACCACAGGTAATCGAGGGCGCTCAACCTGATTGGGTTATGCATGCTGAGTTCGAAGCGTTTGGTATGAAGCTGATGATGTCTGATGGTGTTAAGGCAAAAGAACTTGAAGGCAACAATCTCGCTCTCTCTCTTGTGACTGAAGATAGCGCGACTCAAGAACAAATCTTTGAAAAGCTCAAGAAGGGAGGGCGGATAATGACTCCACTCGCAGATACTTTTTGGGGGGCTCGATTTGGCAAAGTAGAAGATAAATTCGGTATACGCTGGATGGTGCACTGCGACTCTTTAAGTTGAGCCTGTGAAATTGGATAGTGAAATTGCTGCTTGGTTTTATTAGAATTATAAATAGAGATTAATCATCAATATTATATATAAAAATGGGCAGCATAAAGATTACCGTAGATCGCATTCAGCCCGGTCTGCATATACGACTCCCCGTAAAATGGAATGAACACCCATTTTTATTCAACAGCTTTAAAATCAAAGATGACGCTCAAGTAAAAGTAATTCGACATCTTGGGATTAAGCACGTCTATATAAACCTGAGTCAAAGTGATACCTCACCTTTACCTGTTAATCACGTAGGTGAACAAGAAGTCGATATTGATTCACAGGTAAGCCTTGAAACGGAAAGAATGTGGAAAGATAAGCATGAGCGTATCGAAACCCTTAGCTCTTACCGCCGCAGGGTGAGTCATTGTGAGAGAGAGTTTGAACGTTCGCTTGCTCGAATGCGATCTGTGATGACCAAGATCCGTAACAGACCTTTAGATGCGGTAGGGGAGGTTAAGGCTCTTGTTGATGATATCGTTGAAACTCTAGTGAGCGATGATAACGTCACCTTGCACCTTATGAATGCTAAAGCAGATTTCGAAGATATTTACTTTCATACTCTAAATGTTTCGGTTGTTGCACTGATGATAGGAAAGGCCAAAGGCTATAACACACAGCAATTGAAAGACCTCTCATTCGCAGCGTTGTTTCACGATGTAGGCAAGATCAAAATACCAGTCGCGATACTAAGAAAGCAGAGTGCACTAACGGTGCCAGAAGAGAACTACCTGAAGCTTCATACTAAATACGGTGCGGATATTGTATCGGCAATTGATGACTTTCCTGAAAGTGCTAAAAAGGTGATCGCTCAACATCATGAGATGAATGATGGTTCTGGCTACCCCGAGGGCTTAAAAGAACATGAGATTGATGAATTTGCCAAGATAGTCGCCGTGGCTAATGCATTTGATAACCTTTGCCATGGTAAAACGCAATCTCAACAAATGATCCCGTATTTGGCACTGTCCCACCTATATAAGAGCTGCAAGCATCTATATAGCCAAGATAACTTGGGGCTGTTAGTTAAGTTCATGGGAGTCTATCCACCAGGAACTGTAGTACAGCTTTCAAATGACTCGATTGGGATTGTGATATCCGTTAACGCTAAACATATGCTTTATCCAAATGTACTTATCTATGATCCTAGCGTGCCAAGAACCCAAGCTCCGATCATTGACCTCTTTATTAAAGAGATCAAAATCGTTAATGCCGTTCATCCAAGCAAATTACCTGAACAAGTTCGAGAGTATCTAAACCCTAGGGCTCGTTTATCTTACTTTTTTGATAGTGGAGAGTAGTTATCCACAGGTCGTTGTGGGTAATTTGTTCGAAACTTGGGGTGAAAGTGGTATAAATAAGCCCTTGGTTGAAATGTCTTCGCTTAACCTCTTTTTTTAATAAAAAACGCATTTATTGCTTGCCAATATGAGCGGCATCTCTATAATGCCGCCT
>NZ_JBFRTU010000036.1:0-9637 GCF_041474275.1 Vibrio sp. 10N.222.52.B7
CTTTAGCTTCAAAACAGCAGTCAAACAGCAGTCAAACAGCACGACTCAAACCACCAATTGAATGAATCCAACACAAAAAAACACTAATCAGCTGTAAGTTTTTATCTGCTCCTCCTGTCTATTTAATTTACTACACTCAATGAATGGTGGTTAAGCCATTCATCTATAGGATAGATAAGGACATTTGATGAGCACCGTCGAGAGCATTCAAGCATGGTTACATTCAGGAGAGGAGTCGCTGCTATGGCTGATGCTTGGCATCATCGCGCTTTCTTACCTGCTTGAAGATCTTGCGATTGTTACGGCGGCAGGTATCGCGACTCAAGGTCTAATACTTCCTCAATATGCGCTGCTTGCTATTTTCATCGGTATTGCCACGGGTGATCTCGGTCTTTATTACTTAGGGAAGTCAGGACGTTATTTCCGAGGTGTTCGATATAAAGCCCTCACGAATAAGTACTTTCGTTCGCTTCGTACCAAATTACGTCAGAACGCATTCAGCAGCCTTTTTGTTATCCGCTTTATTCCAGGGCTTCGCACCGTCGGGTTTACCTTAAGTGGCTTTTTCGCCATCCCACTGCCTACTTTCTTGTTTGCCGTGATTAGTGCCACTGCGCTCTGGACTAGCATTGTCTTCTCTGCCATCTACTATTTAGGGACATCAGCCTGGCTGCAAGCCTCTGAATATCAATGGATCATCATCCCGTGTGCCATCGTTTTGCTGTTTATCGGCAATCGATTAATGAATAAAACCTACTCTAGAGGGCTATCATGAGTTCACCGCAAGATATTCGCATCATTCCCGCACATCAAATTAATGCAGGTATGCCTCTGCTTGAAAAAGATACCGTGCGAAGTGTCTCTCCTTATGAGTTTCTTCCGACTTGGTTCTTCTACACGCCAGTGGTCATTCAAAGCCTGATGCAAGGGTTACGGCACTTTGACTGGGCGCTGCCGCTCATCGCCAATCCAAGCATTAAGTTAAGCGGCATGGTAGGCGAATCAAAACATGAGATATTGAGCCTTGCCGGATCTTCAAGTCAGCGTTGGATCTCACCGTTTATAACCCTAACCAAAACGGATCTCGGCAGTAAAAAACAAGCCGAAGACGCACGCAGCGCACTCATACAAACGGATCTTGATTTCCCTATCGTGGCAAAGCCGGATCTTGGCTGTCGAGGTGTTGGCGTTAAGCTGATCAACAACCAAGTTCAACTTGAGCAATATGTCGAATCTTTCCCAAATAATGCTCGCTTTCTATTGCAGAAAAAGGCGCCTTATCAAGCCGAAGCGGGTGTTTTCTACGTTCGTTACCCAAATAAAAAGCAAGGTGAGATCATCTCGATCACACTCAAATATGCGCCAATGGTGATGGGTGATGGCAAGTCGACACTCAAGCAGTTAATTGAAAACAGCCCGCGCGCTGGGCAACTCAGCCACCTGTATCTACCAAGGCATGAAGATAAATTGGATCAAGTGCTCGCAGAGGGTGAAGAGTTCCAACTCGCGTTTGCAGGCAGCCATAGCCGTGGCTGTATCTTCCGAGACGGTAATCAATACATCACTCAGGCTCTAACAGAACGCTTAGACGAGATATTCGACGACTTCGATGGCTTTCACTTTGGTCGACTCGACGTCAAATTCAAGGACATGCACAGCCTAATGAACGGCGAGGACTTCACTATCCTTGAGGTCAATGGCGCAAGCAGTGAGGCCGGGCACATCTGGGATCGCAACACTCCGCTGCGAGAGATATTTTCGACGCTACTCCTGCAATACCGCATTCTTTTTGATATTGGCGCTCAACAAAAACAAAGAGGCCACCAGCCTCCTTCTTTTAAGAGCTTATTTAACGCGTGGCAAGAAGAGCGACGTCTTGTTCAACAATATCCGACCACCGATTAACTTTGTACGAGGATCATGAATGAATCCCATAGCCCAACCGAGCTCCCTCACCTCTTTATCTCCTAGTATCAAGGGAGCGGTAGAAATATTGAATCAGGGTTTAGAGTTTTTGTTAGCGATATCTGACAGCGACTATCTGACACGAGCAAAGCCGCACGTCACAAGCTCTATTGGTGAGCATACTCGTCACACGCTCGATCTTTTTCACGCTCTGATTTTAAAAGAGAATGCGACCGTTGATTACAACACTCGTCGTCGTGGTCACCCCGTCGAATTCGACAGGTCGATTGCATTGAAAGAGATCCATTACGTGATCAACTGGCTTGAACGATTAGACCGCAGAGATCTCGAAGCGCCTATCATGATCCAAACCGAAGTTTCAATGGATACACAAGTATTCGCCAGCCTGCCTTCTACGTTAGAAAGAGAGGTCACCTTTGCTGCTCTGCATGCCAATCATCACTATGCGATGATCAAGGTGATCACGACCTTTCTTGATGTCGAAACATGCAATACCTTTGGTTATGCCCCAACCACCAGCAGCTATCTGAGGGAGCAATAATCATGTGTTCAGTATCTTGGCTGCTTGAAGAAAATGGTTATCAGGTCTTTTTTAACCGTGACGAACAAAAGACGCGAGCACTGGCAATGCCACCTAAACAATATCGAGTTAACGGCGTCGATATCATCATGCCACTCGACCCAACTGGCGGTGGTAGCTGGATCAGTATCAATGAGTTCGGGCTTTCGCTATGCCTACTCAATAACTATCAAGGCATAGTCCCTGTTGGACCTTTAGTCAGCCGTGGTTTGTTACTCAAGAATCTATCATCGAGTCGTAACATCAGTCAGCTCTCTGAAGCATTTCATAAGCTCGACCTGCACTCTTTTGCTCCATTTACCTTGTTGGCTTTCGCGCCGAATTTAACTCAGAACAATGGTTTGGTTATCGCCTACATGTGGGATGGTATTCAACAGCACATCGTCGACACTGATTCTCCACTCTTCTCATCCGGTGTTGATTTAGAGCGAGTACAAGCCTACCGACAAGCAAAATACGATCAGCTTATGACAACAGGTAAGAATCAGCAGAACTTACTTCAATTTCACTCTCACCATCATAGCGAACAGCCTCATTTAGCGACCTGTATGCATCGTGAAGACGCACATACGGTGAGCTTTACACACTTACGCAATCTACACGGCCAAGCCTCGATGTTTTATGCACCCGGCTCGCCTTGTGAACCCATTAAGCCATGCCAGATAAATCAACAGCGCTTTACCTTCGATTTATCACCCGTAATCAATCTATAGATGGAGTCCATCATGAGAAAACTATTAACCATGGTCATGCTACTTGTTAGCCCGTACGTATTTGCCGCCGATGAAATCTACACAGGATTCTTTAGCAGTAAGGCGCTCGATGGCTACGACACTGTGGCTTATTTCACTTCAGGCAAGCCCATCGAAGGCAGTAACAAATTCAGCACCGAGTACAAAGGCGCGGACTGGTATTTCTCTTCTGAAAAGAATCTGACTTTATTTGTTAATAATCCTGAAAAATATGCCCCTCAATATGGTGGCTATTGCGCTTGGGCAGTATCAGCGAAGAGCGACTTTGCACCGAGTGACCCACATCAATGGACGATTGTTGATAACAAGCTTTACCTCAACTACGACCAAGAGATTAAGCAGCGCTGGGAACAAGACCAAGCACAGCATATTCAACAAGCCGATAAAGTTTGGCCGCAACTGATTAAGTAAGGTAATTTCATTATGATTGATAGTCCTTTTCGTTTACCACGTTACACGCCTTTTGGTTTAGGTGAGTCTGTTGTCGAGTGGGCAACTGGGCTATCTAAGCTAGACCGACTCTACCAAGATCGTAAAAACGAGTTATCTAGCTTCGAATTCATGAGTTACACTCTGTCGGCGCTCAATATCGACTACTCGGTTGCATCGGGAAGCACGGAAAACATCCCGGAAGAAGGGCCTGTCGTGATTGTGGCGAACCACCCGCTTGGCGCCATCGAAGGCGTGATCCTTGCCGATCTCGTAGGATCAGTAAGAAAGGATGTGAAGGTGCTGGCCAATGAGTTACTTAAGCGCCTGCCTGAACTGGATGATCTTTTCATCGGTGTCGATGTCTTTAACAGTAAAGAATCGAAACGCACCAATGCCAAAGCGATTCGAGATGCCAATCGTCATTTGGCTGATGGTGGACTATTGATTGTATTCCCAGCAGGTGAAGTATCAAGCTACCGTAAAGGGGCAAAAACACTGACAGACATCGAGTGGAGCAAGTCGGTAGCGAAATTCGTCAAACGTCACCAAGCCACCACGGTACCTATCTTTATCAATGGCAAGAACAGTGAGCTTTTCTATCAAGCGGGTCGTGTTCATCCACTGTTGAGAACCGCTCTACTCGGGCGTGAACTTCTTAATAAACAAGCGACAACTATCTCTATCTCGATTGGCTCATCGATTCCGTATTCAGAGATAAAATCGTTTGAAAAAGAGATGGATATCGTCAACTACCTACGACTTAATACCTATCTAATGAGTCAACAAGACAGCCCGAGCACGCCAATCCACGCGCCCTCTTTCGATACCCAAGTGATAGCGCCTATTCCACCAGAAGTCTTATCAATAGAGATAGACTCACTCCCTGAAGAGATGAAACTGCTCGAGCAAGGGAACTTTGAGGTCTACTGCACACCAAGCCAATCCATTCCTAACTTAATGCGCGAGATTGGTCGAGTAAGAGAAGAAAGCTTTAGAGAAGTCGGAGAAGGCAGCGGGCTGGCCTGTGATTTAGATGAGTATGACCTTTACTACCATCAACTGTTTGTGTGGAATAAAACCAAGGCAGAACTGGTTGGCGCGTATCGACTCGGTATGGTCGACAAACTCATCGCTGAGCACGGGCTTGATCAGCTCTACTCTCGTAGCCTGTTTAACTACAACCAAGAATTCATTGATACTCTAGAAAACAGCATTGAGCTTGGGCGATCGGTAGTAAGTAAACCTTACCAAAAGAGCCTGAACTCACTGTTACTATTGTGGAAAGGCATTGCGACCTTTGTGTCTCGTCACCCTCAATATACCCATCTGTTCGGCCCAGTCAGTATCAGTAATGATTACAGCCACAATGCGCGTCTGTTGATCGCGACCACGTTATCAATCCACCATTATGATGAGGAAAAGGCGAATTTGGTTTCACCTTCGTCACCACTCAATACCAGCAGTCATGTGTTCTGGCAAAATCACCTGCTCTCTTCACTGGCGAGTGTGCCTCTGCTCTCTAAAGTGTTAGCACGCATGGAGCAAGGTAAAGGCCTGCCGGTACTGCTGCGCCAATATCTAGGGATGAACGGTAAACTGGTGTGTTTTAATGTCGACCCATCGTTTAATGATGCCTTGGATGGCTTGATTGTGGTGAACCTTAAGAAGGTTCCATTGAAGACCTTAGGTAAATACATGGGCAGAGAACTTGCTCAAGATTACCTAGAGCAACACGCACGCCTCTGATTTATCCTGCTCTGTACCTCTCTCCAAATAAGTGCGATGATTTCGGCACTTATTTGGGATAGGTTATTTTCATGCACACCTCTTTTATCGAACAACTGCAAAGCTTCGACTTCTCTGAAAGCCAGATTGAATCTCTACTCGCTGTCGCCAAGCCACTTGAGCTGCCAACCAGACACATCTTGATCAATCAAGGTGAGATGGCGAGTTCAATCTACTTTGTACTTGAAGGCTTGTGCCATGCCTGCTACCTCACTGATGATGGTAAGCAATACAGCAAAGAGTTCTATTGGGAACAAGATTGGATCATCGGCTTTGAGAGTCTGATAAAGAACCAAGCCTCTCCTTACCTATTAGAAACGCTGACACCCATCACCATGTTAGAGCTGCCAATGAATGCGGTTATCGAGTGGCGTGCATCAAATAATCCTTTGTATTTAAAGCTATTAGAAACACAACTGATGCATAAGGAAAACAAAGAACGCTTCATGCTGCTCTATACACCAGAGCAACGTTATCAGCTGTTCTGCGAGCACTATCCCGACCTTGAGCAGCGCTTAAATGACAATCAAATTGCCGCTTATCTAGGAATCACCGCAATCAGCCTGAGCAGAATTAAAGGTCGAATTAACAATAGTTAATGCCAACAATCATCACGCATAGTACATTCAGGGCATCGATAATCTCTGGATGTAAACATGATCACTTGGCACTCAATTCCTTTTTCTGAACTCTCAACACAACAGCTTTATCAACTACTTAAATTAAGAGTCGATGTATTTGTGGTTGAGCAAACTTGTCCTTATCCAGAGCTGGACGGTAAAGATACACTCGCAGGTGTTGAGCACCTGCTTGGTTATTCTGATGATGAGTTGGTTGCGTGTGCACGTTTATTACCACCAGGTACCTCTTACGACAACACCAGCATCGGCCGAGTCGCAACCAAGCAATCAGCAAGAGGTGATGGCTTGGGGCATCAATTAATAAAAGAAGCATTAACACGCTGCGAGGCTCTTTGGCCAAATACGGCCATTGATATTGGCGCGCAGCAACACCTAGAAAACTTCTATGCGAGCCACGGCTTCAACACCATCTCGGATATGTACCTCGAAGATGACATTCCTCATATAGACATGAGATTAGAAAAATAATGACGAATATCACTGCCGGTATTCTATTGTTGGTTGCAGGTAACTTGTTTGCCTCGCTTTCCGACGTAGCGGTAAAGCTGTTAAATGGCGAAGTACCGCCCTTACAGTATATTTTTTTCCGACAGTTGATATCTCTGCTCATCATCACCCCTTTGTGGCTACAGCAGAAAAAAGAACAACGGCGCTTACAGCAGGCTAAGGTAACCTTCATTCGAGGTCAGTTAATTCTGATCGGCAGTGGGTGCATGGTGGTCGCGATCACTCACTTGTCTTTGGCAACCGCCAACGCAGTATTTTATGTCGCGCCTTTACTGATGTTACCGCTCTCAATGTTGCTATTGAAAGAGCAACCGGCACTCGGCAAGGTTATCGGCACAACCATAGGTTTTATTGGTGCATTGATTGTCTTGAGGCCATCAGAATTTCATTGGGCGGCACTGTTTGCTTTGGGGACAGCACTCACCCTAGCACTATTTAATGTACTCGTAAGAAAGCTTCCTAGTGAGCAAACGGTGGTCACTACGCTGTGGTGGACAACCTTATTCTCTATTCCAGCCTCATTAGTACTGTGCTTCTTATACTGGCAGCCAGTGTCTGTGGAGCATTTGGGATACATAGCCCTGAGTGCGACGCTAATCTTAAGTTACAACGGCCTTGCGGTTGCTGCCTATCAAAAAGCACACTCTAGCCAAATTGCCTTGACTGAGTATTCAGGATTGGTGTTTGTCGCGCTAATAGGTGCAATATGGTTCGATGAGATTCCGGATACATTAACCTTTATCGGAATCATGCTTATCATCTTGCCACTCGCCCCTTTCAAGCGACCAAAAAAAAGAGCTAATGCTTAGCTCTTTTCTATCGTTTATCTGTGTCTAGCAAAGCGCTTTAACTCAGGCTTACTGTTCATCTACTTACTGCGACCAAAGCCACCATCGGATAAGCGGAAGAACATCACCGAAGTATCGCCTTTCTCTAGCTGAAGAATGTCCAACTGCCCAGTTTCAGCAAGTTTGAAACGAACCAGTTGGCCTTTACGAATCTGACTGAGTGGCTTATCTGCACCTTCAATACGCACTAACGCATTCAAGTCAGACAATGGCAAATCGTTGTTTCGAAAAACCTGCGCTAACGTATCCCCTTGCTTAACAAGGTACTCCTGCCAATTTTTGTTACTCGGTTCTAATGAGCCGTTCTTGGCATTTTGCTGTTCGCTTAAGCCGACGGTGTTTATTTCAAGCTCAACGCGCGATGTTGTTGGAGCTGTGTCTACTTTAGGTTCTGGTAGCGGCACAAAAAGTAATATCAGTACGATCGGAGAAATCACCATCAACAGTCTTTGGTGTAACTTCGGCAATGAACCCCAAGTTTGCGCTGTCGAGGTTTTCATTTTCTTCACATCGATCGAACTCAATTTCTCTTTGACCTGATTCAGTCGATCCTTGAATTCTGCTAAGTGGTCAACTTTCTGTTTTTTCTTTTGACGACGATTCATACCACTGCGTCCTATACATTGAATAACTACAGTATAAAAACCAAAGTACCAACAGTATAGATCTTTCCGTCACAACAAGGCCCAAAGCGAGAAAATTGACATGGCTGTGATTTGGGCACGGTAAAGCGCAAGTGATCAGGGACTAGCCGTTTCTTCACGCTGCTAATACTGGTATTCTTACCCTTTTCGTACTGACAAAAAGAGTGACTTTTCATGTCTGAAGTAAAATTTGAAACTGTAGAGCAAAAAGCTAGCTACGGTATCGGTCTACAAATGGGCCAACAACTTGCTGGTTCTGGTCTTGAAGGCCTAAACGTTGACGCAATCGCTGCTGGTATCGCAACAGCTCTAGTTGGCGACATGCCAGCTATCGAAGTTGACGAAATCAACAACGCACTACAAGAGCTACACACTCGCGGTGAAGCTGCACGTCAAGAACTAGCTAAAGCTGCTGCTGCTGACGGCGAAGCTTTCCTAGCTGACAACGCTCTTCGTTCAGAAGTAACGGTTCTTGAGTCTGGTCTTCAGTACGAAGTACTAACTGAAGGTACTGGCGAAATCCCAACTGCAGACAAGCAAGTACGTGTTCACTACCACGGCGAACTAACTGACGGTACTGTTTTCGACAGCTCTGTATCTCGCGGTCAACCTGCTGAATTCCCTGTAACTGGCGTAATTCAAGGTTGGGTACAAGCTCTACAAATGATGCCTGTTGGCTCTAAGTGGAAGCTATACATCCCTCAAGATCTAGCATACGGTGAGCGTGGCGCAGGTGCTGCAATCCCACCATTTGCTGCTCTAGTATTTGAAGTAGAACTTCTAGCTATTCTTTAATTTTTATAAAAACCTTTAGTAAAACAAAATACTATTGGCAAATAAAATTGAAATAATCCAACGGCGATGTGACTACATCGCCGTTTTTCGTTTATAGTGAAAGAGTAAATTACTTTATTACTTAAGGACGAATAATGAAGAAAGTACTCATCACAGTTTTAAGCAGCCTTGCTGTTGTCTCTTGCGCTAGCACTAGCGACTCTGAACAAACCAGTTCATCATCAGATACCAACTATTCCCAACTATCCCAAACTGCACTGATGGCTGCAGTAAATATGTGGTCTCAGCAGAACGAAACAACACCGCTTGTGGATACGGTAGCTGACCAAGCTTCTGTTACCAGTGACCAAGCAGTTGGCGGTATTGGTTCAATGTTAGCCCTTGCACAAAACTCTCTTGGCACAGCCGACAACAAAGAACTCGCGACACTTATTCCGGGTATGTCGAGCCTTGAGTCTACGGGGCTATCATCGCTACTAAGCTCACAAGGTGCCGTTGAAAGTGCGTTTTCTGGATTAGGTATGGATCCATCAATGGTTACAACATTTGCACCCATCATTCTTCAAGCACTGCAGTCACAAGGTGCAACGAGCGGCCTGATGGATTCACTTTCAGCTATATGGCAATAATCGTTAGTTATTAATAACTAGCTTAAAATCTAATAAGGGCACTTCGGTGCTCTTTTTTGTGCGTGGAAGAAAAGATATTTGAGATACGAGATACGAGA
>NZ_JBFRTU010000036.1:10412-24693 GCF_041474275.1 Vibrio sp. 10N.222.52.B7
CGAGATACGAGATACGAGACATTTTTGAAAATTGGAGCAGATAAGACAAGCAAAAAGTGCCAAACATCATGGTGCAATTTCTATTATCTTTTCCTTGTTCTACAGACACAAAAAAGCCGAGCTAATGCTCGGCTTTTGTATTAAGAATCTAGTATAGATTACTCAGCAGCTTCTTCAGCAGCTGGGCGGTCTACAAGCTCAATGTAAGCCATTGGAGCTTTATCACCAGTACGGAAACCACATTTAAGAATGCGAGTGTAACCACCTTGGCGAGCCGCGAAACGCGGGCCTAGTTCATTAAATAGTTTTGCCACAACTTCGTTATCACGAGTGCGAGCAAATGCAAGACGACGGTTAGCAACACTGTCTGTCTTAGCTAGGGTAATCAATGGCTCAATTACGCGACGTAGTTCTTTTGCTTTAGGCACGGTAGTTTTAATAACTTCGTGACGAACAAGAGAGCTAGCCATGTTGCTGAACATCGCTTTGCGATGACTGCTGTTGCGGTTGAGTTGACGACCACTTTTACGATGGCGCATGACCTAATCCTTCTAACTTTTCGATTAATCTTCAGCGATTGACGCTGGTGGCCAGTTTTCTAGACGCATGCCTAGAGAAAGACCACGTGAAGCAAGCACATCTTTAATCTCTGTAAGAGATTTCTTACCAAGGTTTGGCGTTTTAAGTAGCTCAACCTCAGTGCGCTGTACAAGATCACCGATGTAGTGAATCGCTTCTGCTTTCAAACAGTTAGCAGAGCGAACTGTTAGTTCAAGATCGTCTACAGGACGTAGTAGGATAGGATCGAATTCTGGCTTCTCTTCCTTCTCCTCAGGTACACGTACATCACGAAGATCTACGAACGCATCCAATTGTTCAGCTAAAATAGTAGCTGCACGACGGATTGCTTCCTCAGGTTCTAGAGTACCGTTCGTTTCCATATCGATAACAAGCTTGTCTAAATCAGTACGTTGTTCTACACGTGCCGCTTCTACAGCGTAAGCGATTTTATCAACCGGGCTGTAAGTAGCGTCAACTAGTAGACGACCGATAGGACGCTCATCTTCTTCAGTATGGATACGAGCTGAAGCTGGAACGTAACCACGACCACGTTCTACTTTGATACGCATAGCGATCTCAGCGTTGTCATCCGTTAGGTGACAAATTACGTGCTCAGGGTTAGCGATCTCTACATCACCATCGTGGGTGATGTCACCTGCAACAACAGGGCCTGAGCCTGATTTGTTCAGTGTAATAAACACTTCATCTTTGCCTTCAGCAACGCGTACAGCCAAACCTTTAAGGTTTAGAAGGATTTCCAGGATATCTTCCTGAACGCCTTCTTTAGTGCTGTATTCGTGTAGCACACCTTCAATTTCAACTTCTGTTACGGCACAACCCGGCATAGAAGATAGAAGAATGCGGCGAAGAGCATTACCTAGAGTGTGGCCGAAACCGCGCTCTAATGGCTCAAGAGTTACTTTCGCGTGTGTCGTATTGATCTGTTCAATGTCAACAAGACGCGGCTTAAGAAATTCTGTTACAGAACCCTGCATTGTGTCCTCTCTTTTTTTAACCTTACTTAGAGTAAAGTTCGACGATCAAGTGTTCATTGATGTCAGCTGATAGGTCAGAACGCTCAGGCATACGCTTGAATGTACCTTCCATTTTGCCAGCATCTACTTCAATCCAAGTTGGCTTTTCACGTTGTTCAGCAACTTCTAGAGCCGCTTTAATACGAGATTGCTGTTTAGCTTTCTCGCGGATAGAAACAACGTCGTTTGCCGCTACTTTGAAAGAAGGAACGTTTACAACTTTACCGTTAACTAGAATAGACTTGTGGCTAACTAGTTGACGAGATTCAGCACGAGTAGCGCCAAAGCCCATACGGTAAACTACGTTATCAAGACGACCTTCAAGAAGCTGAAGCAGGTTTGCACCTGTGTTGCCTTTAAGACGTGCAGCTTCTTTGTAGTAGTTGCGGAATTGTTTTTCTAGAACGCCGTAGATACGACGAACTTTTTGCTTCTCACGAAGCTGAACGCCATACTCAGATAGACGACCGCGACGAGCGCCGTGTACACCTGGTGCGTTATCAATTTTACACTTGGTATCGATCGCACGGACACCAGACTTAAGGAATAAGTCAGTACCTTCGCGACGGCTAAGCTTAAGCTTAGGACCCAAATATCTTGCCATGATCTTTCTCCAATATTCCTAGAAACGAAACTTAAACGCGACGTTTCTTAGGTGGACGACAACCGTTATGAGGGATTGGTGTCGCATCAACAATGTTAGTGATACGGAAACCAGCAGCGTTCAGTGCACGAACAGTAGATTCGCGACCTGGACCTGGACCCTTAACCATAACTTCCAAGTTCTTTAGGCCATATTCTTTAGCCATTTCACCACAACGCTCAGCTGCAACTTGTGCTGCGAACGGAGTAGATTTACGAGAACCACGGAAACCTGAACCACCTGCTGTAGCCCATGCAAGAGCGTTGCCTTGACGGTCAGTGATAGTTACGATTGTGTTGTTGAAAGAAGCATGAATGTGCGCTACGCCATCAGCTACTTGCTTGCGTACGCGCTTACGCGCGCGAGTTGGTTGTTTTGCCATTGTACTCTACCTTATCCGACTATTTCTTGATCGGCTTGCGCGGACCCTTACGGGTGCGAGCGTTGGTTTTAGTACGCTGTCCACGTAGTGGTAGACTGCGACGATGACGAAGACCGCGGTAACAGCCAAGGTCCATAAGACGCTTGATGTTCATCGATACTTCACGACGTAGATCACCTTCTACAGTGTACTTAGCTACACCATCACGCAGTTGATCGATCTGCTCTTCAGTTAGTTCACTGATCTTAGCATCTTCAGCAATACCCACTTCAGCTAGAATAGCTTGAGAGCGAGTTTTACCGATACCGTAGATTGCAGTAAGTGCAATTACAGAATGCTTATGATCAGGAATGTTAATGCCGGCTATACGGGCCATTATTCACTCCTAAGGGGTTCATAAAAGAATTATCCGCAGCAAAGCCCGTTATGGATACGCTGCGGCATACTACTTCTTTTGCACGCAAAAGGTAGGCCGAGGAATATACTCGACTCTACCTTGTATTTCAAGTAAAAATTTCTGCTAATTAGCCTTGGCGTTGCTTATGCTTTGGCTCACTGCAAATCACGCGAACGACACCGTTACGCTTGATAACTTTACAGTTACGGCAGATTTTTTTAACGGAAGCACGAACTTTCATTGCTAAACTCCGTAAATGGAATCGAAATTGTTACCACCGAATTAACGGCCGTAACCCTTCAGATTCGCTTTCTTTAACACAGAATCATACTGTTGTGACATCAGATGAGTCTGTACCTGTGCCATGAAATCCATGATAACTACCACTACGATTAGTAGTGATGTGCCGCCAAAGTAGAAACGAACGTTCCACGCGACCATCATGAACTCAGGAATCAGACATATAAAAGTAATGTATAGAGCGCCCGCAAGGGTTAGTCTAGTCATCACTTTATCGATATATTTCGCTGTCTGCTCACCTGGGCGGATACCGGGTACGAATGCACCAGACTTCTTCAAGTTATCAGCTGTTTCACGTGGGTTAAACACCAACGCTGTATAGAAGAAACAGAAGAAGATTATAGCTGCTGCATAAAGCATTACATACAAAGGTTGACCTGGGCTAAGAGCTAATGACACGTCAGTTAACCAACCGAACGCGCTGCTTTCACCATTTTGACCAAACCACTGCGCTAATGTTCCTGGGAACAAAATAATACT
Source organism: Vibrio sp. 10N.222.52.B7 (assembly GCF_041474275.1). Classification (NCBI taxonomy): domain Bacteria; kingdom Pseudomonadati; phylum Pseudomonadota; class Gammaproteobacteria; order Vibrionales; family Vibrionaceae; genus Vibrio; species Vibrio sp. 10N.222.52.B7. The sequence goes on from NZ_JBFRTU010000036.1 coordinate 14,210, forward strand.
TGATGCGAAAATCGCTGGAATAACACCTGCCATATTAATCTTAAGAGGCAAGTGAGAGCTTTGTGCTGCAAAAACTTTACGACCTTGTTGACGTTTCGCATAGTTAACGACGATACGACGTTGACCACGTTCCATGAAAACTACGAAGTAAATAACAGCAAAAGACAATACAGCAATCAACAGCAGAAGAAGCACATGCAATTCACCTTGACGCGCTTGCTCGATTGTTTGACCGATTGCAGAAGGCAATCCAGCAACAATACCTGCAAAAATCAGAATGGAAATACCATTACCGATTCCTCGCTCAGTGATTTGTTCACCTAACCACATTAAGAACATGGTACCAGTTACTAAACTCACGGTAGCAATAAGCGTAAACATGGTTTGGTTGATAACAACCAGATTGTCGACCATGTTTGGTAAGCCTGTTGCGATACCAATAGCTTGGAATGTTGCAAGTACAAGCGTGCCGTAGCGTGTATATTGGCTTATCTTACGACGGCCTGCTTCACCCTCTTTCTTGAGTTCCGCTAACGCTGGATGAACTACAGTTAGCAATTGGACTACGATCGATGCCGAAATGTACGGCATGATACCCAATGCTAATATAGATGCACGCTCAAGAGCACCACCGGAGAACATGTTAAACATTTCTACGATGGTACCTTTTTGCTGATCGAACAAATCGGCAAGTACAGCTGCGTCAATACCAGGGATCGGCACAAAAGAGCCGGCTCGGAATACTAAAAGTGCACCAATTACGAATAATAAGCGCGACTTTAGTTCACTTAAGCCGCTCTGAGCACTACGAAAATCTTGTCCTGGTTTCTTAGCCATCTGTACCTCGTTCCTCGAGATTATTCCTCGATTTTACCGCCTGCAGCTTCGATTGCAGCTTTAGCGCCTTTAGTCACGCGTAGACCTTTAACAGTCACAGCTTTGCTTAGGTCACCAGAAAGAACGATCTTAACAAACTCGATGTTCTTAGTGATAACGTTAGCAGCTTTAAGGCTGTTAAGATCAACTACGTCACCTGTTACTTTCGCTAGCTCAGCTAGACGAACTTCAGCAGACACTAGGCTCTTACGAGAAGTGAAACCGAATTTAGGTAGACGTTGTTTTAGAGGCATTTGACCGCCTTCAAAACCTGGACGAACAGAGCCGCCAGAACGTGACTTTTGACCTTTGTGACCGCGGCCACCTGTTTTACCAAGGCCAGAACCGATACCACGACCTACACGCTTCTTAGAAGGTTTAGAGCCAGCAGCCGGTGATAGAGTATTCAAACGCATTCTGATTACTCCTCAATCTTAACCATGTAGTAAACCTTGTTGATCATACCGCGTACGCACGGTGTATCTTCAAGTTCTACTGTATGGTTGATGCGACGAAGACCTAGACCTTTAAGACACGCTTTGTGCTTAGGTAGGCGACCAATTGAGCTTTTAGTTTGAGTTACTTTAATAGTTGCCATCGTGTGCTTACTCCGAAATAGATTCAACAGTTAGACCACGTTTAGCAGCAACCATTTCTGGTGACTTAACGTCTACTAGAGCACCAATCGTTGCACGAACGATGTTGATCGGGTTCGTTGAACCGTATGCTTTAGAAAGTACGTTATGTACGCCCGCAACTTCAAGTACAGCACGCATTGCACCGCCGGCAATAACACCTGTACCTTCTGCAGCTGGCTGCATGTAAACTTTAGAGCCCGAATGACGACCTTTCACCGGGTGGTGAAGAGTGCCTTCGTTAAGCGATACTGTAACCATGTTACGGCGCGCTTTTTCCATTGCTTTTTGAATCGCAGCAGGTACTTCACGAGCTTTGCCGTAACCGAAACCTACGCGACCGTTACCGTCACCAACTACTGTTAGTGCAGTAAAGCTCATGATTCGACCACCTTTAACCGTCTTAGATACACGGTTAACTGCGATCAGCTTTTCTTGCAAATCATTAGCTTGTTGTTGTTCTTTAGCCATCTTCCAACCCTACCTTAGAATTTCAGACCAGCTTCGCGAGCAGATTCTGCTAGCGCCGCTACTCGACCGTGGTATTGGAAACCAGAACGATCAAATGCAACTGAAGCTACGCCTTTTTCAAGAGCGCGCTCAGCAACAGCTTTACCAACTGCTTTAGCTGCATCAACGTTACCAGTGTTCTTAACTTGCTCACGGATCGCTTTTTCTACAGTAGAAGCAGCTGCGATAACCTCAGAGCCGTTTGCCGCGATAACTTGTGCGTAAACATGGCGAGGAGTACGGTGTACTACCAGGCGAGTTGCACCAAGTTCTGCAATCTTACGACGTGCACGTGTAGCACGACGGATGCGAGATGCTTTCTTATCCATAGTGATACCTTACTTCTTCTTAGCTTCTTTAGTACGCACATTTTCATCTGCGTAACGAACACCTTTGCCTTTGTAAGGCTCAGGAGCACGGTAAGAACGAATGTCAGCCGCAACTTGACCTACTACTTGCTTATCGCAACCAGTAATGATGATCTCAGTTTGGCTAGGGCACTCAGCTTTAATACCTTCAGGTAGAGCGTGCTCTACTGGGTGAGAAAAACCAAGAGTTAGAGCTACAGAGTTGCCTTTCATAGCAGCACGGTAACCAACACCCTTAAGAGTTAGCTTCTTAGTGAAGCCCTCAGTAACACCCACAACCATGTTATTAACTAGAGCGCGAGCTGTACCAGCTTGTGCCCATGCGTTAGTAACACCTTCTTTCGGACCGAAAGTTAGGTTGGTTTCTTCCTGTGCAATAACTACGGCGCTGTTAAGAACGCGAGTAAGCTCACCTTTGCTACCTTTTACAGTAACTTCTTGGCCGTTTAGTTTCACCTCTACGCCAGCTGGAATAGCGACAGGTGCTTTAGCAACACGAGACATAATCTACTCCTTAAGCTACGTAACAGATGATTTCACCGCCAAGACCTGCTTTACGAGCAGCACGGTCAGACATCAGACCCTTGGAAGTAGAAACAACTGCAATACCAAGACCACCCATCACTGTAGGTAAAGAGTCTTTATTTTTATAAACTCTTAGACCAGGACGTGATACACGCTTGATTTGCTCGATTACAGGTTTAGCTTGGAAGTACTTAAGAGTAACTTCTAGCTCAGGTTTTGCTTCGCTGTTAACAGCGAAGTCTACGATGTAACCTTCAGCTTTAAGTAATGCAGCAATTGCAACTTTAAGCTTTGAAGAAGGCATTTTTACAGCAACTTTGTTTGCTGCCTGACCGTTACGAACTCGGGTCAGCATATCCGAAATCGGATCTTGCATGCTCATAAGATTTACTCCAAATGATTAAGTGGCAATTACCAGCTAGCCTTACGAAGACCCGGAATCTCGCCTTTCATGCAAGCTTCACGAACCTTAATGCGGCTTAGACCGAATTTACGTAGGTAACCGTGTGGACGACCAGTTTGGTTGCAACGGTTGCGCTGACGTGATGCACTTGAATCACGTGGAAGAGATTGCAGTTTAAGAACCGCATTCCAACGATCTTCTTCAGATGCGTTTACATCGCTAATGATAACTTTTAGCGCAGAACGCTTTTCAGCGAACTTAGCTACTAGTTTTGCACGTTTAGCTTCACGTGCTTTCATTGATTGTTTAGCCATAACAGTAACCCTACCCTTACTTACGGAATGGGAAGTTAAAGGCAGCCAGCAGAGCTCGGCCTTCCTCATCGGAACCCGCAGAAGTCGTGATAGTGATATCAAGACCGCGGACACGATCGACTTTATCGTAGTCGATTTCCGGAAAGATGATTTGCTCGCGAACGCCCATGCTGTAGTTACCGCGACCGTCAAAAGACTTAGCGCTAACACCACGGAAATCACGTACACGTGGAAGTGCGATAGAGATTAAACGCTCTAAAAATTCCCACATGCGCTCACCACGCAAGGTTACTTTACAACCAATTGGGTAGCCTTCACGAATTTTGAAACCAGCTACAGATTTACGCGCTTTAGTGATAAGTGGCTTTTGACCAGAGATCGTTGCCATATCAGCTGCTGCGTTTTCTAGCAGTTTCTTATCGTTGATTGCTTCACCAACGCCCATATTTAGGGTGATTTTCTCAATCCTAGGGACTTGCATGACGCTTGTGTAGCTGAACTCTTTGGTAAGCTCAGCGACTACAGACGACTTGTAGTAATCATGCAGTTTCGCCATAGTAGAACTCCAAATTACTTCTAATTAGTTAGAAACAGTTTCGCCGTTAGATTTGAAGAAACGAACTTTCTTGCCATCTTCGATACGGAAACCGATACGGTCTGCTTTACCAGTAGCCGCGTTAAAAACAGCAACGTTAGAAGCATCAATAGCTGCTTCTTGTTCAACGATGCCACCTTGTTGACCTAGAGCCGGAACCGGCTTTTGGTGTTTCTTAACAAGGTTGATGCCTTCAACGATAACTTTACCAGTTGTCAGAACCTTAGTTACTTTACCTTTCTTGCCTTTATCTTTACCAGCAAGAATGATTACTTCGTCATTACGACGGATTTTAGCTGCCATATTGCCGCTCCTTACAGAACTTCAGGTGCTAGTGATACAATCTTCATGAATTTCGCGTTACGAAGTTCACGAGTCACAGGACCAAAGATACGTGTGCCGACTGGTTGCTCAGTAGTGTCATTTAACAATACACAAGCATTACTGTCGAAGCGAATGACAGAACCGTCTGGGCGACGAACGCCTTTACGGGTGCGCACTACTACCGCCTTCAGAACATCACCTTTCTTTACTTTACCGCGAGGAATCGCTTCCTTCACTGTAACCTTGATGACGTCACCGATATGTGCATAACGGCGGTGAGAGCCACCCAGAACCTTAATACACATTACCTTGCGCGCGCCAGAGTTATCTGCTGCGTCAAGTGTACTTTGCATCTGGATCATTGTTAGTGCTCCGCTAAATATTAAAACTAGACCCTCTCGGGTCGGGCTGCCTCTTTAAAAGGGACGCGAATTGTACCACCCTTTTTTTAAATTGGGTAGACAAAAAACAAGCGGCTCCAAAAAATAATTTGGAGCCGCTTATAAGTTATAGAATTACAAAGATTAAATCTTCGCTTTTTCTAGAACTTTAACCAATGTCCAAGACTTAGTCTTAGACAGAGGACGACACTCAGCGATTTCAACTTTGTCGCCTAGGCCACAAGTGTTGTCTTCGTCGTGTGCGTGTACTTTAGTCGTGCGTTTGATGAACTTACCGTAAATTGGGTGTTTTACAGTGCGTTCAATAGCAACAACGATAGACTTGTCCATCTTGTCGCTTACTACACGGCCTTGCTGGATGCGGTTAGTTTCGCTCATTATGCGCCTGCCTTTTCAGTCAAAACAGTTTTCACACGTGCGATGTCACGGCGTACAGCTTTTAGAGTATGAGTTTGCTGAAGTTGACCAGTTGCAGCTTGCATGCGCAAGTTGAACTGTTCACGTAGCAAATTCAATAGCTCAGCGTTAAGCTCTTCAACGTTCTTTTCGCGTAGATCTTGTGCTTTCATCACATCACCTGCTTAGTTACAAAAGTAGTTTTAACAGGCAGTTTACGTGCCGCTAGGCGGAACGCTTCACGTGCCAACTCTTCAGGTACGCCATTCATCTCGTACATAACTTTGCCTGGTTGGATTTGAGCAACCCAGTACGCAACTGAACCTTTACCTTTACCTTGACGAACTTCAAGAGGCTTTTCAGTAATTGGCTTGTCTGGGAATACACGAATCCAGATTTGACCTTGACGCTTAATGTGACGTGTCATAGCACGACGTGCCGCTTCGATTTGACGAGCAGTCAGACGACCACGGCCAACAGCTTTAAGACCGAATTCGCCGAAGCTTACTTCAGTACCTTTAGCTAGACCACGGTTACGACCAGTCATAACCTTGCGGAACTTAGTACGTTTTGGTTGTAGCATCGTTCGACTCCTTACTTACGGCCTTTACGCTGCTTCTTAGGCTTATCGCCTTTTGGCTCTACTGCGTTAGCAGCTGGCATACCGCCTAGAATCTCACCTTTGAAGATCCAAACTTTAATGCCGATCACACCGTATTGAGTGTGAGCCGAAGAAGTTGCGTAATCAATGTCTGCACGTAGAGTGTGTAGAGGCACACGGCCTTCACGGTACCACTCAGAACGTGCGATTTCAGCACCGCCAAGACGGCCGCCTACTTGTACTTTGATGCCTTTAGCGCCTAGACGCATAGCATTTTGTACCGCACGCTTCATTGCACGACGGAACATAACACGACGCTCTAGTTGAGACGCGATGCTATCAGCTACAAGCTGACCATCTAGCTCAGGCTTACGTACTTCAGCGATGTTAATTTGCGCTGGTACACCTGCGATTTTAGCTACAGCTGCGCGTAGCTTCTCTACGTCTTCACCTTTCTTACCGATAACAACGCCAGGACGAGCAGTGTGAATAGTCACACGGATGCTCTTAGCTGGACGCTCGATAACGATACGAGATAATGATGCTTTTTGTAGTTCCTTTGTAAGGAACTGACGTACCTTGAAGTCGCCGTCTAGGTTGTCAGCGAATTCGTTGGTATTAGCAAACCATGTAGCATTCCAAGGCTTAACGATGCCAAGACGAATACCATTAGGATGTACTTTCTGACCCATTGCTTACTCTCCTAGTCTTTAGCGATCTGCTACAACAATAGTGATGTGGCTTGAACGCTTCAAGATACGATCCGCACGACCTTTAGCACGAGGCATAATACGCTTCATGATAGGGCCCTCATCTACGAAGATTTTAGCGACATTTAGATCGTCGATATCTGCACCTTCGTTATGTTCCGCGTTAGCGATAGCTGACTCAAGAACCTTCTTAACTAATACAGCAGCTTTTTTGTTGCTGAAAGTTAGAATTTCTAGAGCTTGGTCTACCGACTTACCGCGAATTTGGTCTGCAACTAAGCGAGCTTTCTGTGGAGAAATACGAGCAAAGTTATGTTTAGCTAAAGCTTCCATCATCTACTCCTTATTTCTTCTTAGCTTTCTTATCTGCAGCATGACCGCGATAAGTACGAGTTGGTGCAAATTCGCCCAGTTTGTGACCGATCATTTCTTCGGTAACGAAAACTGGAACGTGCTGACGACCATTATGGACAGCGATGGTCAAACCAATCATTGTTGGGATGATCATTGAGCGACGGGACCAAGTCTTAATAGGCTTTTTGTCTCCGCTTTCCACCGCTTTCTCTACCTTCTTCAGCAAGTGTAGGTCAATAAAAGGACCTTTCTTGAGAGAACGTGGCATGGCGATTCCTCTTTATAAATTATTTAGTGCGACGACGTACGATGTACTTGTCAGTGCGCTTGTTCTTACGAGTCTTGAAGCCCTTAGTAGGAACGCCCCAAGGAGAAACTGGGTGACGACCACCAGATGTGCGGCCTTCACCACCACCATGTGGGTGATCCACCGGGTTCATTACTACACCACGTACGGTTGGACGTACGCCGCGCCAGCGTGAAGCACCAGCTTTACCAAGTTCACGTAGCATATGCTCAGAGTTACCAACTTCACCGATCGTTGCACGACCTTCAGAAAGAACTTTGCGCATCTCACCAGAACGTAGACGGATAGTTACGTATGCACCATCGCGAGCGATGATTTGAGCATAAGCACCAGCCGAACGAGCTAGTTGAGCACCTTTACCAGGCTTAAGTTCAACACAGTGTACAGTAGAACCTACTGGGATGTTGCGCATCGGCAGAGTGTTACCTGCTTTGATTGCAGCATCTACGCCAGATTGAATCTGGTCGCCTGCGTTAACACCTTTAGGTGCAATGATGTAACGACGCTCACCGTCTGCGTACAGAACTAGAGCGATGTTAGCACTACGGTTTGGATCGTATTCTAGACGCTCAACTTTCGCTGGGATGCCATCTTTAGTACGTTTGAAGTCAATTACACGGTAATGGTGCTTATGACCACCACCGATGTGACGTACTGTAATACGACCGTTGTTGTTACGACCACCGTTCTTAGAGTTTTTCTCTAGAAGTGGTGCGTATGGCTTACCCTTGTGTAGGTCAGCGTTAACAACTTTAACGACGTGACGACGACCAGGGGAAGTCGGCTTACATTTAACAATAGCCATTTTTACTACTCCTGTTATTCCGCGCCGCCAACGAAGTCAAGATCTTGACCTTCTTTCAAAGTAACGTAGGCTTTCTTAACGTCTGAACGACGGCCTTCACGCATACCTTGACGTTTGGTCTTACCCTTTAATACAAGAGTATTTACAGACTTAACTTCAACTTCAAATAGCTTTTCTACAGCTGCTTTGATCTCTTTCTTAGTTGCATCTTTAGCTACTTTGAAAACGATAGTGTTCGCTTTCTCAGCTGCCATAGTTGCTTTTTCAGAGATGTGCGGAGCACGTAGAACTTTTAAGATACGCTCTTCAGTGATCATGCTAGCATCTCCTCAACTTGCTTAACTGCGTCAGCAGTCATTAGAACCTTGTCGAAAGCGATTAGTGATACTGGATCAACACCAGCAACATCACGTGCATCTACTTTGTATAGGTTACGAGCAGCTAAGAATAGATTTTCATCTACTTCGCCAGTCACAATCAGAACGTCGCTTAGCTCAAGCTCTTTAAGCTTAGCTACAAGTTCTTTTGTTTTTGGTGCTTCTACAGAGAAGTTATCAACAACGATTAAACGCTCTTGACGAACTAGCTCAGAAAGAATGCTCTTCATAGCACCGCGGTACATTTTTTTGTTTACTTTTTGGCTGTGATCTTGTGGTTTCGCAGCAAAAGTAACACCACCTGTACGCCAGATTGGGCTACGAATTGTACCAGCACGTGCGCGGCCAGTACCTTTTTGACGCCATGGCTTAGCGCCACCGCCAGATACTTCAGAACGAGTCTTTTGAGCACGAGTACCTTGACGAGCACCTGCTGCATATGCAACAACTACTTGGTGTACAAGAGCTTCGTTGAAGTCACGTCCGAAAGTAGTCTCGGAAACAGTTAGTGCATCAGCACCTTTAACCATCAATTCCATTACTTACTCCTAGACGTTATGCTTTAACAGCAGGTTTTACGATCACGTTTCCGCCTGTTGAGCCCGGTACTGCACCTTTAATAAGGAGTAGATTGCGCTCAGCGTCAACACGTACGATCTCTAGGTTTTGAGTCGTTACACGCTCAGCACCCATGTGACCTGCCATTTTCTTGCCTTTAAACACGCGGCCTGGAGTTTGACATTGGCCAATTGAACCCGGTGCGCGGTGAGACAAAGAGTTACCGTGAGTCATATCTTGAGTAGAGAAGTTCCAACGCTTGATAGCGCCTTGGAAGCCTTTACCTTTAGATGTACCAGTAACGTCTACTTTTTTAATTTCGTTGAAAAGTTCTACGTTTAGCTCAGCGCCAACTTCAAACTCTTCGCCGTTTTCTAAACGGAATTCCCAAAGACCGCGACCTGCTTCTACACCCGCTTTCGCGAAGTGACCAGCTTCAGGTTTAGTTACACGGTTAGCTTTCTTAGCACCAGTAGTTACTTGGATTGCTGCGTAGCCGTCTGTCTCAAGAGTTTTAACTTGAGAAATACGGTTCGCTTCAACCTCAACAACAGTTACTGGGATAGAAACGCCTTCTTCAGTAAATACGCGGGTCATACCCACTTTACGTCCGACTAGACCAATCATTATTCTTATCTCCCTTAACCTAGGCTGATTTGAACATCAACGCCAGCTGCAAGATCAAGACGCATTAGAGCATCAACAGTTTTATCTGTTGGCTCAACGATGTCGATCAAACGCTTGTGAGTACGGATTTCGTACTGATCACGTGCATCTTTGTTGACGTGTGGAGAGGTAAGAACAGTGAAACGCTCTTTACGAGTAGGAAGTGGAATAGGACCACGAACCTGTGCGCCAGTACGTTTTGCTGTTTCAACGATTTCCGCAGTTGAAGCATCGATTAGCTTGTAATCAAACGCTTTAAGGCGGATACGAATACGTTGGTTCTGCATGAGACAGAGCTCCAATTATTAAAAATTACACAAACAATATCGCCACTCAAACCCGATAAAACGAGAGAATGCCGATTGATTTATGTGAAACCGTAGCACCCAAAATTAGGACGCATTGTCAGTTAACTTTTGAAGTAAACAAGAAGTTTACTATTTTTATTAACCGCGAACATAAGCTGAGTATACATTACTAGGTAAGACCTACTCCTCAGTGCTCATTGGTTCACAACCAGCGTTAGCCAGTGCGATGCATTATACAGATCACACTTTAGTATGCAAGTAGTGTTGGAAAAATAATCGCAATTTATTGGAAGTTGGTTTTGTATCGAGAGGGAAGAAGACAGATGGAAGGTAATATTTCTTTTGAGAAAACAAAAGGGAAGCCGAAGCTCCCCTTTTCAGATGCGTGCTCTTCTAATGAAGAGAGTGCAAAAATCTAAATGCTATTAAGCGAAGATTTTAGCTACAACAC
>NZ_JBFRTU010000037.1:0-65247 GCF_041474275.1 Vibrio sp. 10N.222.52.B7
TAACTCTTCACCCAACTCAGTACGCTGAAGTGCTTGTGAAGCGTATGGAAGCAGCTGGCGCTGAAGCTTACCTAGTGAACACAGGTTGGAACGGTACTGGTAAACGTATCTCTATCCAAGATACGCGAGGCATCATCGACGCTATCCTAGATGGCTCAATCGACAACGCTGAAACTAAGGTTATCCCTATGTTTAACCTAGAAGTGCCACTAGCGCTGCACGATGTTGACCCAGCGATCCTTGACCCACGCGATACGTACACTGACCCTCTACAATGGGAAAGCAAAGCGAAAGATCTAGCCGAGCGCTTCATCAACAACTTTGATAAGTACACAGACAACGCTGAAGGTAAGTCACTGGTTGCAGCTGGTCCTCAACTGGACTAATCCAACCATCTGCTCGGGCTTAGCCAAAAGCAAACGCCCAATTTAAAATGATATTTTTGTAGCAAGCCCCTCTTTTGAGGGGCTTTTTTGTTGATGCTTGACCCTTTTTGTTCCACTCTGTTTTAAGACTATTGAAATTTAAGGCTTTCAGGGAATGAAAAAGGTATTCATGGTGTTCGGCATTGTGTTGGCTATCGCCGTTGCAACTATCGCAGCGCTGCTATTAAGCCTGCAGACCCAATACCGTGCGGATGTTGCCAACTTTTTTATCAAACATACGATTGAACAACCTGTATTCATTGAAGATGTTGAGTATCAGGCGCCTTATCACATCACCTTAATGGGCATTACCCAAAGCCAACCAGAAAAGCAAACACCTCTGTATATCGACAAGATCGATCTTTGGTTCAGCCCCAGCTCGATGACAGAGGCCAAACTGGTCTTTGAATCTGTTTTGATCAGCGGCCTACAATTAGAGGCAGACGATCTAAAAACACTGACTTCTTTATTTACCCAACCAAACATCAAGCTCCACCAGCTGGCCATCAACAATCTCGACTTTTCGACGCCAGAGTTTAATGCGCGAGGCATCGACCTGCAGATCTCCGCCCCAACGTGGAACAACGATAACTCGCTGCTACCTTATGGAAAAACCCAACTCTCTGCCTCACAACTGTATTGGCAAGGTGAGGCATTCGATAATCTGTTGATTGACCTAGACTTAAAACCTAGCGACAGCACCCTTTATGGTGCTTCGTTTGACTGGCGTGGCGCCAAGATTTCCGGACAAGCAGAGCAGTATCAACAAGATTGGTCGTTGGTGAATGTGACCGTCGATGGCTTACGACTCAATCAGAAACAGACCCAAAACCTACTAAGCAAAGAGTGGGATGTTGCAGGCATTAAGATTAATCACATCAATAGCTTAGATATTCTGCGTAGCGACGTAGAGTGGCAAGATGGCCACCTCGCTGCCTTTGATGCCTCATTAGAAAATATCCAACTGCCTTTTGAAATCTGGAAACAACAGAAAGCCATTTTTTCTCTACAGGCAGAAGGAGTGACCATTGATGATGACATGTTCATCGAGCCAAGCCTCAAGCTCAACCTAGAAGCAAACCGGATTCTGATTGAGGATTTCTATACTCAATTCCTGCAGGGCACTGTTCAGCTCAATGGCGAAGTCGCCCCTAGCAGCATTCAATTGGCGCAGCTCGACCTGCAAGGCATCAAGTGGATTACCGAAAACCAAGATAGCCCTCTACCGGCCGCTCGCCTATTGCCTTGGCTCACACAGCTCCAGAACGTCGAGATTAACCGACTTAATATAGAACGCAGCCAACTTATCCAACTAGCACAAACGCCTTACTGGCAGGTCTCTGGATTACATGTCGAGGGGCATCAAGTTCAACTGCTGCAAGATAGAAAACTGGGCTTGTGGCAAGGGAAGCTGATGGCGAGCGCCAATGATGCCAGCTACCAAAATATTCTCAGCGCACAGCCTGTGGTTGAGATGAATAGCGAACAAGGAAAATGGACGCTGACTCGTCTGTTTGCACCACTCAGGAATGGCTACATTGAAGCCAATGCAACGCTCGATTTTAACCAAATCAGCAAGCCATGGAGCTTAGATATTTCTGCCGATGGGTTACCCATTGCGCCTATGCTGCAGCGACTTGAATTACCACTCGATGCAACCGGCTATGGCGAGTTTGAACTTCAAGCCGCAGGTTTATATGGCGACTCACTGATGCTCGGTTACTCAACCACAGGGCAACTCACTGGCAGCGTTCGCCAGGGTGTGATGACCTTTAACGATAAGCTTTCTGAAACATCGACTGATAACGTGTTTGAAATTCCAGAGCTTAATGCGCATTTTGACCGTGGGCGCTTCACTCTCGAACCGATGCACATTATTGGTACGTCAGCAGCAGAGCAAGGCGAACAAAGGGTTCAAACGCTCAATGGCGAGGCTTCTGGAGAACTCGACTTGCTTAAAGCCGAGCAACACACCCTCTCGATTACCCTATCGGACCCATGTCATCAAATCTCAGGAAAGCTCACCCAAGCTGAGTATTCGGAGATTAACGACTGCCAACAAAAAAGCGCCACTCCACAGGAGTAGCGCTTTTAATCAATATCTTACCAAATCAACGGAGTGCTAGATGTGGGCTATTCGCTCACATTAGAATCTGTCGAGAGTATCTTTTTATAATCAGGGATCAGCATATAGGTTCCCGTAAACTCAACCGCTTCCACATCGCCACTGTTAATGGTCACATGAATGATGATACGAGCTTTTCTGCCAGACGCGAGGCGATCTAAATCGCCACTGATCCCATCCAATGAAGTAGAGGCAACAGGGTTTTGCTCGACTGGGTGACGATAACGAATATTACTGTCTGCCAGCACGATATCACCGGTCAACCCACGCTCTTTCATCAATAGCCAAGTCATACCCCAACCAGTTAAGGTCGCTAAGGTAAAGGCAGATCCTGCAAACATGGTGTTATGAGGGTTCAAGTTAGGATTCAGCTGAGCACTACACTCAAATTGGTAACCCGTGTATTGGTTGATCTTGATGCCCATCTTGTCACTGATCGGGATCTGATGTTCCCAGCGCTGCTGAAGCTCATTACACCACTCAGGCTTGCGTAGAACGTCTGCCATTGGGTCAAGATGCTTAACCATCTGTTGGTGACGCACAGGGCCACGTTGATCGTTAATCTCACCGCGACGTTCAAATTCATTCTTCTCATAGAATGAGATCGCATCTTCACGTGCATTACACACCAAGCGCTTAGCACCCTCTTGGCGAGCCAATGACTCAAGTGCGACTAGAATCAACGAACCCATGCCTTTACTTTGGCGAGATTTCTTCACCGCCATATAGCGGATCTGACCTTCCAGATCTGGGGTGATATACAGACGACCAATCGCCATCGGGCGACCACGACCATCAACAATCATGCGATGGTGACTCATTGGGTCATATTCATCGCGCTCAGAACCTACCGGCATTCGCCAAGGTTCACGGAGCATCTGCCAACGAAAATGGTAATACTTGTTTAGCTGATTTTCGGTGGTTGGTGTTATGAGTTTAAACATGCTTATTCCTTTAAGCCTAAACCTGCAGCCAGAATGTCACTGGGCCATCATTAACCAAAGACACTTTCATGTCGGCTGCGAATCGGCCACGTTCCGTTGGTAACACTGATTCACACTGGTCAGAGAAATAGTTATAAAGACGCTCAGCATCTTCTGGGTGAGCACCACGAGAGAACCCTGCTCGAGTCCCTTTCTTGGTATCGGCCGGCAGAGTGAATTGAGACACCACTAATACCTTACCTTCTACCTGCTTCACGTTGAGGTTCATTTTATCGTCTTCATCTCCAAAGACACGATAAGTGGTCACTCGTTCCATCAAACGTTTGGCTTTGGCTTCGTCGTCACCTTTTTCTACGCCTAACAAAACTAATAAGCCTTGTTCAATCTCACCAACTACTTCGCCATCAACACGGACGGCAGCTTCACTTACTCTCTGGATCAGTGCTATCACTGTTGTTTCCTTGCTCTGTGATTTTGTCGTTATCCGAAGAGTGTACCATTTCTTGCGTGTCACTCCACTGTTCGTGCTCACCCAATGCAGCCGTCACTTCAGCGCCCACCAGCACGATCAACCAACACAAATACACCCAAACAAAAAGAATCGGAATCGCCGCTAAAGCGCCATAGATCAGCTGATAAGAAGGGAATTGAGTAATGTAGGCCGCAAAGCCTTTCTTACTGAGTTCGAACAACAGAGCTGCAACCAGAGAACCTGCCGCTGCGTGAGAAAAATGTATCTTTTTGTTGGGAACCAACAAGTACAAACCGAAGAACGCAAAGAAAGAGAGAATCAAAGGCAGTTTGCGAATTACGGTATTAAAGGCGCCAGATACGACTTCATTTTGTAGCAGACTGAGCGATGTCACATACGAAGTGGCAGCAATACTCGCCCCAACCAAGATCGGCCCAAGTGTTAGCACCATCCAGTACATAGAGAACGACAATACCGCACGTCGCTTCTCATTAACACGCCAGATGTAGTTTAGGTTCTTATCGATATTCGAGATCAACATCAGCGCTGCAATGAATAAGAACACACTACCGACCGCCGTCATTTTTCCAGTATTGGCAACGAACTCTAACAAGGCACCGTGTACGGCATCCCCAGACGCGGGAACAAAGTTTGTAATAACGAAGTTTTGAATCACGATACCAACATCAGCAAAGATGGAGAATGACGACAAGATAGAGAGCAGAACCGTCAACATCGGTACGATCGAGAGCAAAGTAATGTACGCCAAGTAGCCCGCATTCACGTTGACTCTATCATGCGTCATTCGCGCCAAAAGATAGCGAGAAAACTGAATACTGAGTGTGGCGACCTTTTTTATCTTCAACTTGTAACTCCCTTGTAACTCGTTCATAGTCCTAATTAATATTCCGTTACTTAACTATAGGAAACTAGGATGCCTTATTTAATAGTTATAGTCCTCTCTATTTTTACTCTTACTGGATGCCAGTCAGCTTATTACTCCGCCATGGAACAAGTGGGTTACCACAAGCGTGACATTATGGTCGATAGAGTGGAAGACGCTAAAGAGTCGCAGCAGGATGCTCAGGAAGAGTTTACCAGCGCACTTGAAGCCTTGAGTAGCCTGACTAATTTCAGTGGCGGCGACCTTGAAGACATGTACAACCAAATCAACGATAAATACCAAGACAGCGAGAAAGCCGCGCAAAATGTCAGTGACCGGATTGCTGCGATTGAAGATGTGTCGGATGCGCTGTTTGAAGAGTGGCAGAGTGAGTTAGATCTCTACACCAGTGATTCACTGCGCCGCTCGAGCGAGCAAAAGCTTCGTGAAACTAAATTGTCTTACCAAACGATGCTGTCAGCAATGAAGCGCGCCGAGAAGAAAATGGACCCAGTGCTCAATACCCTTCGCGACAACACGCTTTACTTGAAGCACAACCTCAATGCGAGCGCTGTCGGTTCACTGCAAGGTGAGTTTATGAGCTTAGAAAAAGACATCGCGTACGCGATCAAACAGATGAATGCAGCGATTGCCGAGTCGGATAAATTCCTTGCTCAGCTAAATCAGAAGTAACGCCTGAAAAGACAAAACAAGATAAGCCCGTATGAACCCAATCATTATAACTGGCGGCCCTGGTGCCGGAAAAACCACACTGATAAATGCGTTGGCTGGTGCGAGTTACCCCACCTTCGCAGAGTCCTCTCGCCAGTTAATAGAACAGCAAAGTCAGCTTGAAAACGGTATCTTGCCTTGGGTAGACCTTCCCGGCTTTGCTGAGCTTTGTTTAGGTGTGATGAGCGAGCAAAAAGACCAAGCCAATCAACATCCGATTGCCTTTCTCGATCGCGCTATTCCAGACATTTGTGGCTATTTGGCTCAGGCTAACCTAGAGATAGATGCGGCCTACCGAGAAGCAAGCAAAGGCTACCACTCACAAGCCTTGTTCTGTCGCCCTGAGGCTTCAATTTATGTACAAGATGATGTGAGACCTTATCCGTTTGAGGAAGCGCTAGAGATTCACCACGCTTTAGAAAGAGTCTACCAAGAACTTGGCTATGAGGTGGTTGAAGTGCCGTTTATGCCAGTCGAAGAACGGCTTCAATTCGTTGAGCGTTACTTATGTATCAAAAGCTAGATCCCCAACTCGGTCGTTCCTCCCTCTTGAGGATGACGAAATCTCGTTTAACCGTATCTAAACAAACTAAAAAACAAAAGCCCCGAGCAGCTAGGCTACTCGGGGCTTTCTTATCTACTTAGCTAGAAGCTAGTCAGCTGGCAATTAAGCCTTAGCTGGACGTGCTGCACGCTTACGTTCGTTTTCCGTAAGAAGCTTCTTACGGATACGAATGCTTACTGGCGTTACTTCTACTAGTTCGTCTTCGTCGATGAACTCAAGAGCTTGCTCTAGAGTGTGACGGATAGGTGGCGAAAGAACCTGTGCTTCATCAGTACCAGATGCACGAACGTTCGTTAGCTGCTTACCTTTCAGACAGTTTACTGTTAGGTCGTTTGAACGGTTGTGAATACCGATGATTTGACCTTCGTATACTTCATCCGCGTGCTCAGCAAATAGACGACCACGTTCTTGTAGGTTGAATAGTGCGTAAGTCAGAGCTTTACCAGTTGCGTTCGAGATTAGAACACCGTTGTTACGTTGACCGATTACGCCGCCTTTGTGAGGACCGTAGTGATCAAATGAGTGGTAAAGAAGACCAGAACCAGACGTTAGAGTTAGGAACTCAGTTTGGAAACCGATAAGACCACGAGAAGGCATCATGAAGTCCATGCGAACACGGCCTTTGCCATCTGGAGACATATCAGTTAGCTCACCTTTACGTAGACCGATGTTTTCCATGATGCCACCTTGGTGCTCTTCAAGCACGTCGATAGTCACAGTTTCAAACGGTTCAGTTAGGTTGCCATCTTCGTCTTTCTTGATGATAACTTCTGGACGAGATACAGCTAGCTCGAAACCTTCACGACGCATGTTTTCGATCAGGATAGATAGGTGAAGTTCACCACGACCTGAAACACGGAAACGATCTGGGTTATCAGTTTCTTCAACACGTAGTGCAACGTTGTGTACTAGTTCTTTCTCTAGACGCTCAAGGATGTTACGTGAAGTAACGAACTTACCTTCTTTACCCGCGAACGGAGAAGTGTTTACTTGGAACGTCATTGTTACTGTTGGTTCATCAACAGAAAGCGGAGTCATTGCTTCAACATTGTTTACGTCACAGATAGTGTCTGAAATTTTCAGCTCACCAAGACCAGTGATTGCAATGATGTCGCCAGCGTTAGCTTGCTCAACTTCGTGACGGTCAAGACCTAGGTAACCAAGAACTGTACCTACTTTACCGTTACGTTTTTTGCCTTCTGCATTGACGATAGTTACTTGTTGGTTTGGTTTAACAGAACCACGAGTAACACGAGCAACACCGATAACACCTACGTAAGAGCTGTAATCAAGTTGCGAAATTTGCATTTGTAGTGGACCGTCAAGGTCAACTGCAGGCGCGTCTACTGTATCAACAACAGCTTGGAACAATGGTTCCATGTTCTCGCCAGTTTCGCCTTCAGTCATTGTTGCCCAGCCGTTTAGAGCTGAAGCGTAAACAACTGTGAAGTCTAGTTGCTCATCAGTAGCACCTAGGTTGTCGAAAAGGTCGAATACTTGATCCATAACCCAATCAGGACGAGCGCCTGGGCGGTCAATCTTGTTGATTACAACGATTGGCTTAAGACCGTGTGCGAATGCTTTTTGCGTTACGAAACGAGTTTGAGGCATTGGGCCATCAACTGCGTCAACGATAAGCAGAACAGAGTCAACCATAGACATGATACGCTCAACTTCACCACCGAAGTCCGCGTGTCCCGGAGTATCTACGATGTTGATGCGGTAATCATTCCAGTTGATTGCTGTGTTCTTAGCAAGAATGGTAATGCCACGCTCTTTTTCGATGTCATTCGAATCCATGACACGCTCTTCAGCTTCACCACGAGACTCAAGAGTGCCTGACTGTTGTAGCAGTTTATCAACCAAAGTCGTTTTACCGTGGTCAACGTGCGCGATGATCGCGATATTTCTTAACTTATCAATCTGTGGAGTAGACATGGATTCTCGATTCACTCATAAAAGTAGCCGTCACTTATCTCAAAAGTTTGGATAATAACCGCTAGCTTGATTTAAAAAACGGTCAATAATATACCAGATTCTAGACAAAAACCCAGAAATATGTGATCTGAACCAAGGCTTTTTTCTTTATTAGCGATTCATATCCGCTTAACTTTGATTCAGTACAGTGTTGAGCAGCCAAATTCGTAGGACTCTAAAAAAGTATCACCTACGAGTGGCGAGCCAAATCTCCCGCAAAATAACAAAAGTGGATTGACAACTTAGGCAATTCATTGCTGAATGGTGCTCGCTTATGTCTCATATTGGTGCACAGACAAACAGTTGCACCAATAAAGTGCAACTAGAGATCATTTTGGTGCAAAAACCAGATTAAGAAAAATCGCAAAACAAGTAAATCATTGAAATTAATGGAATAATTTTTTTGGCACGTTTTTGGCAGTAGATAAATCAGCATCGATTAATGCACTTATAGACATTAATCAATGCTAGTTTCAACCGAATCGAGCTAATACCGAATTAATAACACTGGAGGTTATCCAAGATGTCAGTAGAAAATGTACTATCCCTGATCCAAGAGAACGAAGTTAAATTTATCGACTTACGTTTTACTGATACAAAAGGTAAAGAGCAGCATATCTCTATTCCTTCTCACCAAGTTGATGCAGACTTCTTCGAAGAAGGCAAAATGTTTGACGGCTCTTCAGTAGCTGGTTGGAAAGGCATTAACGAATCTGACATGGTAATGATGCCAGACGCAGCATCTGCTGTACTGGACCCATTCACAGAAGACGCAACACTAAACATCCGTTGTGACATCCTTGAGCCTGCAACAATGCAAGGCTACGACCGTGACCCACGCTCTATCGCTAAACGTTCTGAAGAGTACCTACGTTCTACAGGTATCGCAGACACAGTTCTAGTTGGTCCAGAGCCAGAATTCTTCCTATTTGACGACGTTAAGTTCTCAAACGACATGTCCGGTTCTTTCTTCAAGATCGATGACGTAGAAGCAGCTTGGAACACAGGTTCTGACTTCGAAGGCGGTAACAAAGGTCACCGTCCTGGCGTTAAAGGCGGTTACTTCCCAGTAGCTCCAGTAGATTCATCTCAAGACATCCGTTCAGCAATGTGTCTAGTAATGGAAGAGATGGGCCTAGTTGTTGAAGCTCACCACCATGAAGTAGCAACTGCGGGTCAAAACGAAATCGCTACTCGCTTCAACACGCTAACAGCGAAAGCTGATGAAACTCAAATCTACAAGTACGTTGTACACAACGTTGCTCACGCATTTGGTAAAACAGCGACATTCATGCCTAAGCCACTAGTTGGTGACAACGGTTCTGGTATGCACGTTCACCAATCTCTAGCAAAAGACGGCGTTAACCTGTTTGCTGGTGATAAGTACGGCGGCCTATCTGAAATGGCTCTTTACTACATCGGTGGTGTAATCAAGCACGCTCGTGCAATCAACGCGTTTGCTAACCCATCAACTAACTCGTACAAGCGTCTTGTACCTGGTTTCGAAGCACCTGTAATGCTTGCTTACTCAGCACGTAACCGTTCTGCTTCTATCCGTATCCCAGTAGTACCAAGCCCTAAAGCACGTCGTATCGAGCTACGTTTTGGTGACCCAGCAGCTAACCCATACCTATGCTACTCAGCAATGCTTATGGCTGGCCTTGACGGCATCAAGAACAAGATTCACCCAGGCGAAGCTATGGATAAAGATCTATACGACCTTCCTGCAGAAGAAGCAGCTGAAATCCCAACAGTTGCAGAATCTCTACAAGAAGCTCTAGCAGCGCTTAGCGAAGACCGTGAGTTCCTAACAGCTGGCGGCGTATTCTCTGACGATTTCATCGATTCTTACATCACTCTGAAATCTGACGACGTACAACGCGTGAACATGGCTACACACCCACTTGAGTTTGAACTGTACTACTCAGTTTAATCTCCTGTAGAGATAAGCCATTTCTTACTGCAACCTTGTAAGAATCGCTGACTAAATATTAGGCTCGCCTCGCAGGCGGGCCTTTTTTATATTCTCCCTCCCCCCGCTTCCTCGTACCATACCTTAGACAAAAGCCCTCAGAGGCTGTCGCGCTAAATACAATAAAACCAACGCCAAACGTGAAATCACCTAGCGGTGAAAAGAGGCTAAAGATATGAAAAACATACTGTTCCTAATCGGGTTAACAGTCGCGCTCTCGTGCTCTGCTCAAACGGTGTATACCTGGATAGATGAAGATGGCGTGCTCCACTTTAGTGATAACCCTAGCGCTCAAGATGCCGAGGCTCTTCGCCTGCCAGATGTGCAAGCTTCAGCACCCGCCCCTAAATTTGAGGCCTCAACTCCGGTTGACGCTGCTGCTTCCTCTACAACTAAAACGGCAACGCCAGCCAAAACTCAGGCAGAAACCGAAACCACAAAGCGCGAGGTTCCTACTCAATTAGCCCTCACCATGTTGACTCCAGTTCATGATCAAACCATTCGTAGTAATCGCGGCTTAATCCCGATTCAGATAGAACTCAACCGAAAGCTTGGTATAGGTGAGCAATTACAATTGATGCTCGATGGCCGTCGATATGGCGCCCCACAGACCCAACCTATTTGGGAATTAAAAGGTATCGATCGAGGTACTCACACCATTGCAATTCAAGCACATAGAAGCGGCAAGCTTATTGCATCTACTAGTCCAGTCACCGTGTATTTACATCGAGCGACGCTCAAGTAGGCCAATGTGTTAAAAGAGGCCAAATAACCTCTACTTTTCACCTAATCGAAGCAGCTTTCAGCGACTCTAATGAATTATCTTTAGCTTCTGGTTGATATGCGCCATACTTGAACTTAGTTGCGCACCAATTTGGTGCAGTGAGAAAAACACCAGTTCAAGGACGAAATAGTGAATCGATCAGCCAAAAGCGACAGCATAGATACACACCATCTTTCCAGCGCCATTCTCGACAATATGGTGACTTCGACATTAATGCTCGATGAGCAATTGTATGTCCGATACGCAAATCCGGCGGCTGAGCAGCTCTTTTCACAGAGCGCACGACGCATCGTTGATCATCCACTGAGCCAACTTATCCAACACGCTTCACTTGATTTGGCGCTTCTGACGCAACCGCTACAAAGTGGCCAGAGCATTACCGACAGTGACGTTACCTTCGTTGTTGATAACCGCCCACTGATGCTTGAAGTCACGGTTAGCCCAATATCTTGGCAGCGAGAGACGCTGTTATTGGTTGAGATGCGCAAGATAGACCAGCAAAGACGCCTTAGCCAAGAGCTCAACCAACATGCACAACAACAAGCGGCTAAGTTGCTGGTCCGCGGGTTAGCACATGAGATCAAAAATCCACTCGGTGGCTTAAGAGGTGCGGCGCAGTTACTTGGGAAAATGCTTCCTGATCAGTCTCTTAATGAATATACGCAGATCATTATTGAGCAAGCCGACCGCTTAAGAGCATTAGTCGACCGTCTGCTTGGCCCACAGAAGCCGGGGACTAAATCAGAAGAGAACCTTCACCAGATACTTGAGAAAGTCAGGCAGCTCGTAGAGCTCGAATCGGGTTCAACGCTCGCCATCGAAAGGGATTACGACCCGAGCCTACCGGACATCTTGATGGATTCGGCACAGGTTGAACAAGCGATGCTCAATATCGTGAGCAATGCAGCGCAGATTCTAAAGACTCAAGATTCTGGCAAAATCACCATTCGCACCAGAACGGTGCATCAAGCAAATATTCACGGGCAGCGACACAAACTCGCAGCTCGTATTGAGATCAGCGATAACGGTCCGGGCATCCCCGATGATTTAAAAGACACGCTGTTTTACCCAATGGTCAGCGGACGAGAAGGTGGAACAGGGCTGGGGCTATCGATTTCTCAAAACCTGATCGATCAACACAATGGGAAAATTGATGTTGAAAGCTGGCCAGGCAACACCACATTCACGATTTATCTACCGATTTAGGTCATAAGAACCTCGCTATTGGACAGCGAGATGAAAGGCTTAGCTCGGTAACACAAAGATTAAGACATCATAAAAACAACAATGATTATCACAATAGATTTGGCTGCAAAGGAATTGAATTATGAGTAAGGGATACGTTTGGGTCGTCGATGACGACAGCTCTATCCGCTGGGTAGTAGAGAAAACACTTTCATCTGCGGATATTAAGTGTGAAACATTTGCTGATGCTGAGAGCGTGTTGCTTGCGCTTGAGCGCGAGACACCGGACGTATTGGTGTCTGACATTCGCATGCCCGGCATTGACGGGATTGAGCTGTTGCATCAGGTTCATCAACGCTCTCCCGACCTGCCCGTGATCATTATGACCGCGCACTCAGACCTTGATGCGGCGGTGAATGCTTATCAAAAAGGCGCCTTTGAATATCTTCCAAAGCCGTTCGATATTGATGAAACACTGACTCTAGTCGAACGAGCGATCGCGCACAGCCAAGAGCAGAAACGCGAACAAGCCAGTGAGGTCGCTGAAGACACCAACGCGCCAGAAATCATCGGTGAAGCACCGGCAATGCAGGAGGTTTTCCGAGCGATTGGCCGTTTGTCTCGCTCATCCATATCCGTGCTGATCAATGGTGAATCGGGTACCGGTAAAGAATTGGTCGCTCACGCTCTGCATCGTCACAGCCCAAGAGCTAAGAAGCCCTTCATTGCCTTGAACATGGCAGCAATCCCCAAAGATCTGATCGAGTCTGAACTGTTTGGCCACGAAAAAGGTGCCTTTACCGGTGCTAACAGCGTTCGCCAAGGACGCTTTGAACAAGCCAACGGCGGCACCCTATTTCTGGATGAGATCGGTGACATGCCACTCGATATCCAAACTCGCTTGTTGCGTGTACTTTCTGATGGTCAGTTCTATCGTGTCGGCGGTCACTCTGCAGTTAAGGTAGACGTTCGTATCGTTGCCGCAACCCACCAAGATCTTGAGCGCTTAGTGCATGAAGGCGACTTCCGTGAAGACCTTTTCCACCGACTCAACGTTATCCGAATCCATATCCCGGCACTTCGCGAACGTAAACAAGACATTGAAAAGCTGACTCATCACTTCCTAGCATCCGCCGCCGAAGAGCTCGGTGTTGAAGTGAAGACACTGCATCCTGAGACCATTTTGAAGCTCAACCAGCTCAATTGGCCGGGTAACGTGCGTCAGCTTGAAAACATTTGTCGTTGGCTTACCGTGATGGCCAGCGGCAGCGAAATTCTTCCTTCAGACCTGCCACCAGAGCTGCTAGAAGAAAAAGTGGTGACCACCTCAGGAACTGGAGATAACTGGCAACAACTGCTCGCTAATTGGGCAAAGTGTGCGCTTGATTCAGGAGAAAAAGAGCTACTAACTTATGCGCTGCCAGAGTTTGAACGTATACTGCTAGAGGCTGCACTCAACCATACCAATGGTCATAAACAGGATGCAGCCAAAGTTTTAGGTTGGGGAAGAAACACTCTAACTCGTAAACTAAAAGAACTGTACTGACCTGATATGACTCTCGATGCAGCTACTTTTTTAACCAAAAAAGTGTCGCTTGGTTTGAATAGTGTCGGTACAATTAAGGTATGCCATCCACTAAAGTTGTAGCTAAAGATGTCTTTGAAAACACAAATTACTTTGAGAACCGCAGTGGTTCTGCCATTCGTGATGATTTTTCTGTTCACTATGGGTGTAATGGTTTTCACTCAAAAGCTAAGCTACAAAGAGATGGTGAGTGATGTTAGTGCACGCCAGCTGACATCACTGACTGACAATGTTCATCAAAGCCTGTCTAATTTTTTAGAAAAGCCATTTCACGCCAACCTCTCGCTCAGCCATAACATCGGCTACCACCATCTTTATCAAGCAGGCAATCTTAGTAAGGTCCAAGACTATATTTTTTATACGTTTTCAGACCATTACACTGCTGTACCTCAACTCGATGCGATCGGCTTTGGTTCTGAAGATGGTAACTACGCCGGTTTCCGCAAAGAAGCCAACAAAGGCTACACCTTGATGGTGCAAGACGAACGCACCAATGATCAGCTGGTCATTTACCGTGGCAGCAAAATTAGTGAAGACATTCGATCGGTGATTTCAGGTTACGATCCTAGAATCCGTCCTTGGTACACACCTATTGCGACACAGAAAAAACCGTTATGGTCACCAATTTATGCCAATGCTGACGAACGTCAAGAAATCACCTTATCTGCTCTAGCGCCTATCTATGATGATAATGAATTCAAAGCCGTCGTAGTCAGCGACATCAAAATCAATACCTTCAATGCGTTTCTCAGAAAGCTCAAAGATAGAACGGATGCCTCTGTTTACATCATCGATAAGCAGCAACGCTTGGTCGCGCACTCAGGCGGAGGCAGTGTCGTTTCATGGGGCACAGGACAAACCAACAAAGGGCAACGCAAACTAGCAACAGAGAGTGCTAATCCAGTCATACGTGAGAGTGCTAGCTACGTAGAGCAATTCCACCTAATCGAGAATTTGGGCGAGCAGCGCTTTAGTTTTAGCCTAGACAACGAACGCTACTTCAACCAAATCACCCCATACGAAGATGAGCACGGGCTCACGTGGTTTATTGGGGTGTCGATCCCTGAAAGCAATCTGCTCGGTGAATTGCCAGAAAATCAAAGAAACAGTTGGTTGCTTGGGCTAGCACTGAGCTGCATTGGGGTCATTGCAGGATTAATTGCCTTTAATCGCGCAACCCAACCCATCACCTCGACAGCGGATGCGGCAAAACGCCTTGCTAAGGGCGATTGGGACGCGAGCATGCCAAAAACAGGGCATATATATGAAACCAGCATGTTGGTCGAGTCATTCAATGAAATGACCAACAACTTAAAGGCTTCGTTTCATGCATTACAGTCTCAACTTACCTATGACTCATTAACCAAGCTATACAGCCGTGAAGGCTTTATTGACGCTGCCAAGAAACACCCCGACAACGAAAAAGGCACACTGTATTTGATTGGTATTGATCGCTTCCGAGACATCAATGACAGCCTAGGTCATTACAATGGCGACCAGCTACTTATCATTGCGGCCGCTCGTTTAAGAGGCACACTGCCATCCGAATACCTACTAGCTCGCACTGGTGGTGATGAGTTTGCCATCTACGCGCCAAACGTAACGCAAAGCGATGATGTTCAGCTGCTGACTAACCGCTTACTTCAAACCTTCGCTTCCCCATTTTCAATGGAATCGGAAAGCGTGGTGATTAAGGTATCGATGGGGATAGTGAATGTCTCGAATCTTCACGACATTACGCTCCTGCTACGCAGCAGCAGCATTGCATTGAGCAATGCGAAACAAGACAAAACCAGTGTCTGTATTTATAGCCTTGAAATGGGCAAAGCATCGAGACATCGCACCAAGATATTAGCGCGGATGAACCGAGCGATTGAGCTTCAACAGTTCGAACCGTTTTATCAGCCTATTATTGATCTGGAATCTGGCTCGACCATAGGAGCAGAAGCTTTAGCTCGCTGGATAACGGATGAAGGGGTGATCTCGCCACTCGAGTTCATTCCTCTCGCGGAAGAGAGCGGGCTCATTGACGATATCGGCAAGCAAATTCTACATAAGTCGTGTCGAGATACTGCCATCGCGATTGAATCAGGAAAGTGGAGCAAGGACTTCTCTATTCACGTTAACCTGTCGGTCGATCAACTGAGTGAAAGTGGCTTTGTGGAACAAGTAAAAGGCACGTTGCGAGACACAAATCTGCCAGCAAGCAACCTGACACTAGAGATCACCGAATCACGCATCGTCGACAACGACCCGACCATCATCGATAACATGCTGACTCTAAAAGCACTAGGGATATCAATTGCGATTGATGACTTTGGTACCGGCTATTCGTCACTGGCTTACTTACACAAACTGCCATTCGACTGCCTTAAGATCGACCGCAGCTTTGTCAGCAAACTTGATAAAGAGAACCTAGATAGCTCCATCGTCGCGGCCATCGTTAACATCACTAAGGGCTTCAAAGTAAGCTTGGTGGCAGAGGGCGTTGAAACACAGCAACAGGCTGAACTTCTCAAGCAGCTGCAGTGCCCGCTTGCTCAAGGCTTCTTATACAGTCGCCCAGTTCCGTTTGACCAATGGCCTACCGACCTCATCAACTCCAAGCAAAGTGCCAAGGTCAAACAAAATACCACTGAGAGTCTCACCTAAACCAGGCAGAAATCGAATGAGTCAGATACAAAAATGCCAGCATGATGCTGGCATTTTTTATTGTTCTATTCTCTATCGAGCGATTAGATAACGCGAGAGAATTGCTGTTGGCGAGCCTTTGCACGTAAGTATTTATCAAAACACATACAGATGTTACGGATCAGCAAGCGGCCACGCAGAGTAACGCGGATTTCTTTATCATCGACTTCAACCAACTCATCGTTGATAAAAGTTTGTAGAAGCTCTAAATCTTCTTTGAAGTAGCGATTAAAGTTAACCGAGAACTCAGATTCGATCATTGTTTTATCAAGCTTGAAGTTACAAATCAGCTGCTTGATCACTTCACGACGTAGAAGGTCGTCACTGTCTAGAGCAACACCTTTCCAAAGTGCATGACGCAGGTCATTCACCTGAGCGTAGTACTTCTTCAGCTCTTTCTGATTTTGTGCGTAAGCATCACCAACCATAGAAATCGCAGAAACACCGAAACCAATTAAGTCAGCTTCACCTTGGGTGGTGTAGCCTTGGAAGTTACGATGCAGAATACCTTCACGCTGTGCTACGGCTAGCTCATCTTCAGGTAGTGCGAAGTGATCCATACCAATGAACTGGTAACCCGCTCCCGTTAGCGTCTCGATGGTATCTTGCAAGATAGCCATTTTCTCTTTCGCTTCAGGTAGATCTTCGTCTTTAATCTTACGCTGCGCCGCAAACAGCTGAGGCATGTGTGCGTAGTTAAATACCGATAAACGGCCCGGCTTCATTTCTAACACTTGCTTCAATGTTTCAGCGAACAAAGCTTGAGTCTGCTTTGGTAGGCCGTAGATCAAATCCAGGTTAGTTGAACGGAAGCCTAGCTCTTTCGCTCGTTTAACCATCGCAATGATGAACTCTTCATCTTGCTCACGGTTAACCAGTTTCTGCACTTCTTTATTGAAGTCTTGCACGCCAATGCTCAGGCGGTTGAAGCCTTCGTTACGCAGGTGGTCAAGTACGTCTAGCTCAATCTCACGCGGGTCAACTTCAATACTGATTTCAGCGTCAGCGGTGAAGTTAAACTCTTCACGCAAAATACTCATCAAACGAGTGATTTGTGTTTTGGTCAAGAACGTTGGCGTACCACCACCGAAGTGCAATTGCGTCACTTCACGGCCATTCAATAAAGAGGCGCGTTGGCGGATTTCATGTTCAATCACATCAAGGTACTCATCCGCTTTATGCGAGTGACGAGTAATGACTTTATTACAACCACAGTAGTAACAAAGCTTGTGGCAGAACGGGATATGCACGTAAAGAGAGAGTGGACGCTCAGGATATTGAGTACACGCCATGTCGTAATCAGCGACGGTAAACGCTTCATGAAACTCCAACGCAGTTGGGTATGAGGTGTAACGAGGTCCCGAATAGTTGTACTTGTTTAAGATCTCTTGATCCCAAACGATTTGCTGATTCGTTGTTACTGGCTTGCTCGACATAGCGGTATTTCCAATTTAGATCCGCGAGAACCTAAGGTCTCTCAAATCATTTTACATACATTAAAATATAGACGGGTTATTTTGCCACACGACCTGTAAGGTCGTTCCAAGACAAAATCAATTTTTTAGACAAAAACTCAGAACTGCTAGCTTGATCACTAACAAAGCGTCGGGATTAACGAGACGCAAAAGGTAAGACGGCTCATTTAACACTATCTATAAAGATAAGGTGTCTCAAGAACACCCTGTATTAAACAAGCCTCTATTTTAAATAGTCTTAGCGACTAGATCATCTGAATGTTGATTTGGTTGTTGAGAGGTTTAACCTTCTCTTGCAACCTTTTCAGATCTTCAATGACCGCATCATTCAAGCGAGTCTCTGCCTTATGGCGCGTGAGATTCTGCTGCATGCGCTCTTTCTTCGTCAGTTCCTGTCTTGCCTCTCCGCGAGCCATATCTTTTACGATATGGTACAGCTCAGAAAGAGCAGGATACTCAGAATCAAAATCGACACGCTCATCACCCTGAACATTATCCATAATGATACACACTCGGATACTGATCTCAGGTAAGTCACATTGCCCTTGAATGCCCGCTAAGCACAAAGTATTTACGTTTTCGTAAATCGTCGCGTTGCGTTTTTCAATGGCTAGTGCTTGATGCTGCTTTTGCAACTCCGTCTGCTTCTTCACTTGAAGTAGAAGGTAACCTGCGTAAGAGCCCAAGCCGAGAATGATAATTCCACCAGCAATTGCTAATAAGGTTACGTTCACTGGCTATTAACCTTTAAAGCTGTCTAAATCGAAATCTTCGAATTGAGATAGCAAGTCTTCGTCAGAGCTCGCTTTCTTCTTAGAGGCAACCGGTGCTTCTTCGAAGATCTCTTCTTCATCGTCTTCTGGCTCTAGTAGACCTAAGCGTCCCATTAGGTGTTCGATACGATCAAGTTTCTCATCAACAAACTTCTGTAGACCAGCACCTAGGTTTTCACCATTTTCGATACGATCTAGGAGTGTGTTCAGTTGAGCGTCATTCTCAAGCATCTCTAACTCTTGTTCGTTAGATAGCTTGCGCTCTTGTTTAGTCGGCTTCTTCGCTGGTTCAACGATCAGCGGAATTTTTTTCTTGCTGCCTAAACGTGGATCACGAGCTTGTGCAGCTTTACGCTGTTTTGCTTCGCTACCATCTGAGTGACGGCTGCCAGACTTAAGGCCTTTACGCTTTTTAACACGCTTACGTTCACGACCTTCAACATCAGATTCACTACGGTTACGAGTAACCATAGGCTCCGGAGCGCCAAGTGCTCCCGGCTTTCTTGATTTCTTACTACGACCCATTACTGCACTTTCCTCAGTAAAATTACATCATTTCCAAAAAATTCTAGTTCGAGCTTATCCCGCTCTGCCAAAAACTGGAATGTTTGACGACTAAAGAAGACGACATGTGTCGGGTCATTCTTGTAGTGCCAACCAGCAAACGCGTCTACGTCTATTACTAGTTTAGTCATAAGACCAATCCAGCCCTTGGGTTTAACTAAATTCAACCATTGCTGCCACACTTTGTCTGGGTGATAAAGATGCTCTATCACCTCCGTGGCAGTCATAAAGTCATACGTTTTTTCCAACACAGAGGGTTCTGGGTGGTAATAGATATCGTACAACTCCATGGTGTGTCCGGCTTCTTCTAACATAATAGATAGCGTAGGGCCTGGGCCACAACCAAAATCCAACCCGTGTGAGTTAGATGAAATTTTGTCTGTTAGTGGATCCGCGATGCGAGATAAAAAGCGGCGATAGCCTGCATCACTAGGATCGTTCTCATGGAGATCATAGTGTGCTTTTTCTTCTTTTGCTTCTAACCTTTGTTCAGGTTTAACAAATACCAGTTCACATTGCTGACACTGCAGATAGGCTCTGCGTTTGTCTTCAAAATAGTGATTCACGCCTTGGTGATGGCATAAGGGACAAGTATACATAGCACATCCTTAAACAGGGATGCGAAACATACCAGAAACTGAGTTTATAGTGGAGAGGTATTGGGTGTTTTTTCATCAAATCAATAAAAAAAGCGATAGGAAAACCTATCGCTCTCTAAATCTGCCTATATCGGCCAAAATTTGCATACTCAACTTGGTACACAAATCTCCATTTGTTATTGGTGCTTTCCATGCCAAATTTGTTTGTTGTTCATCGTCCTGATGAGTTTTGGCTATCCTTTTCTAACACCTTGTTGCTGGGCTGTCCTAGCCTGATCCATTTCTGTCTATACCGTTAGACTAGATGATCATCCATATCTAAGTCAGCTCCTAGCTGATGGCGGTTACTTTACCGTGTTACAAAAAGACTACAAGAGTGCGACTTCACACTTTTGTACACAAATCGATCACACATTGATAAATCAGACATAAACACAAAACGCATTAATAAAACCAATACAAAAGAAAACGCCCCGACCATTACTGATCGGGGCGTCTCTTCAATCTCGCTCGAACGTACATTCCTTTACTCTGGCTAAGAGCAAGAAACCGACAAATTAGTGTAAACCACCAACGTACTTCGATAAGGTATCAATATCAGCGTCTGTTAACTTTTTAGCTACATCACGCATCATCGCATTCATGTCGTTATTACGGTCACCATCGCGGAATTTTTCAAGTTGAGCCTTGATGTAATCTGCGTGCTGACCTGAAATCTTAGGGAAACCAGAAAGTTCGGTACCATTACCACGAGGGCCATGACAAGCAATACACGCCGTTACGCCGCGTTCTGCGTTACCCGCTGTGTAAAGAACCTTACCTTCATCTACTACATTTTCAGGAGTAGAGTTACTAGAGATAGGTAGAGAGGCGTAGTATGCCGCTAGGTCAGCCATATCTTCTTCAGATAAAGGCATCGCCATTGCACCCATTACAGGTTCGTAACGACCTTGCTTACCACCACTTGTCATACCTAGCTTAAGCTCTTTTAACTGCTTCTCTAGATACTTCTCATGTTGACCAGCCAGCTTAGGGTACTGAGTGATCAGGCTGTTGCCGTCAGCACCGTGGCAGGCAACACATGTTTGTGATTTGGCTTTACCAGCTTCAATACTACCTTGAGCCCATACTGAGCAGCTGGCTAAAAGACTCAAAATTAGCGCTAATTTCTTCATGACATTCCATTATAATTATCAAGCTTCCAGTACCACTCTATGTTGCCACTCATGGTACAATAGGCGACCTTATGCCGAGCACGGTTATTTTACACAAATTCACAAAAAAGTAATCAATCGACTACACAAAGTCGAGATGGAGTTAACAGTGAGCGTAAAAATTCATTATCAAAACACGCATTTCATTACCAGTGCACCTGATATTCGTCATTTACCAGAAGACGAAGGGATCGAAATTGCGTTTGCAGGACGCTCCAATGCTGGTAAATCTAGCGCGCTAAATCGCGTTACAAACCAAAAAAGCTTGGCGAAAACCAGTAAAACACCCGGTCGAACTCAGCTAATCAACCTATTTAAGGTAACGGACGGTTGTCATATCGTCGATTTACCTGGATATGGCTTTGCTCAAGTACCACTTGAGATGAAGAAAAAATGGCAGAAGTCGCTAGGTGAATACCTACAACGACGTGAAAGCCTGAAAGGTTTAGTGGTATTGATGGATATCCGTCACCCAATGAAAGACCTTGACCAACAAATGATCTACTGGGCTATCGATAGCCGCATCCCAGTACAGGTTTTGTTAACAAAAGCAGACAAACTGAAAAGTGGTGCGCGTAAAGCACAGCTACTGAAAATCCGTAACGATGCAAAATCTTTCGGTGGTGATGTTGCGGTTGATGTCTTCTCTTCAATGAAGGGCATCGGCGTTGACCAACTGCGTGCCAAGATGGATGAGTGGTTTGCGCCTGCGCTTGCTGATCAAATCATTGATGAGTTAGCAGACGAAGAGCACAACGACTCAGAGTAGTTCCTCTACTTATCGCTATAGGTTAGAGCACTTACAACACGTGATTTAGCCTTATCAATGCCCCTCCTTATATAGGTGGGGTATTTTTTTGCCCAAAAATTAGTGAGTTAAGCATAAGTTTTTAGTGTTAAAAATCGGATTTAGCCACTAAAACCAATAGAAGTGAACCATACTAAAAGACACATCTAAATAATCAGAACAATGAGAAAGGAATACTCATGTGGAAAACACCATTGGCCATCATTGCACTTATGTTGGTCTCACTGACAGGGTTTGCCTCTGAAGCAGAACAAGAACAAGCCCCACTGATCAATGTCGATATGACCTTAGACCTCGATGGCATGGAAAAGTACGCCCAAGATGCGAGTGAGTCTCTTGAGGTGATATCGCAATCTTTGCAGGCGATAGTCAACAACCCCAACCTAAGCGACGACCAGCAACAAGCCCTCAATCAAACCGTTGAAAGTATCAATAAGCTTGCGAGCTCCACCAAGACATCACTCAATCAACTGCCACAAGCCTTAGACCAATCTCGACTCGCCTTTAAACAAACCAGTCAAATGCTGTTGGATGACATTCAGACCAAGATCATCATTGCGCTGGCGGCCGTTATCGCTGTCATTATTATAGCTTTGACCGCTATCTATCTGCTTATCCTGAAACCAATGCAGCAAACCTTGGTAAAAGCGACCAACAATATCTCTTCAATGGCGCAATCCATCCAGATCACCGCCGAAGCTCTGAAATACAGCACCGAGAAGCAACAGAAAATCATGGATTACATTGAGCATTCACCGACTCAATACACTGATAAATAAGGCGTGAGCCATCAATCCTTTATCGATAACTTGTAAAATAAAAGTTATTTCAAGTGATAAAACAATCGACTTAGAGACGGATTTAAATTACCAAAAGCTGATCGAATTCCAGATCTAAGGCAAATCAGGGGCTTATCACTGTGCTTGAGAAAGTGTAATAAAAGGCACTAAAAATGAGAGGTTTTACGGGGGAATGGTAGGTTGGAAATATTTTTCTTTCGCACAAGAAAAAACGCCCCAGTCAAATACTGACTGGGGCGGCTGAATCAGCCTAATCCAATAACGTGAAACAAAAGGTCTGAAAGATAGAACATCTTACCTCTGTACCCTACGAGATTTAATGTACAACAATTGCTCAGAAATGAAAACAACTTTTGTAGTTTTTTTTCATGAATGTTTTATTAAAACACCTAAATTCTTATTACGACTTAACTTTATTTGAGACAAAAAAAAGCCAGTGTTTGTGCACTGGCTCATACTAATTTGCTTATTAAGGTCAAAAACTGATTAGTGGGCTTGATCCCAGTTATCACCGTGGCCAGCTTCCGCCACAAGCGGCACTTCTAGTTCTGCCGCGGATTCCATCAATTGTTGTACTTTACTTTCAATTTCGGCTAAAGCTGACTCTTCCACTTCAAACACCAATTCATCGTGTACTTGCATCAATAGCTTCACACGACCATCGCCTTCGGCTTGAATCCACTCATCGACTAACAACATCGCTTTCTTGATGATATCTGCCGCTGTACCTTGCATTGGCGCGTTGATCGCTGCGCGTTCAGCCGCTTTACGACGCATACCATTACGAGATTGAATTTCAGGAAGGTGCAAACGACGGCCGTAAATGGTTTCAACGAAGCCTTGCTCTGAAGCCGCGCTGCGTGTGTCTTCCATGTACTGCATTACGCCAGGGTAACGTTCAAAGTAAGTGTCCATGTAGTGCTGTGCTTCCCCACGAGGAATACCCAGTTGCTTAGCCAAACCAAAAGCACTCATACCGTAGATAAGACCGAAGTTAACGGCTTTAGCACGACGACGCTGCTCAGTCGTTACCTGCTCAATATCAACACCAATGATCTCAGCAGCCGTTGCCGCGTGAATATCTTTGCCTTGTTGGAATGCTTCCAGAAGCGCTTTATCACCCGACAGGTGCGCCATGATACGCAATTCAATTTGAGAGTAATCGACCGCTAGAATCTTCCAGCCATGTTGTGCAACGAATGCTTGGCGGATACGACGACCTTCTTCATTACGAATTGGGATGTTCTGTAGGTTTGGATCTGTTGAAGACAAACGACCCGTTGCTGTCACCGCTTGGTGATAAGACGTATGAACACGACCCGTTTCAGCGTTGATCATCTTCGGCAGTTTATCTGTGTAGGTAGACTTGAGTTTCGCAAGACCACGATACTCAATGATCAGCTTAGGTAGCGGGTAATCAAGAGCCAGTTCTTGCAGCACTTCTTCGTTGGTTGAAGGTGCACCTGATGGCGTTTTCTTAATAACTGGCAAACCCATTTTCTCAAACAAGATCGCTTGCAGCTGTTTTGGCGAGTTCATGTTGAACTCTTGCTCTGCAATCTCATAGGCTTTCTGTTCTAACTCATCCAGACGAACCGCAATCTCTTGCGATTGAGCGCCCAGCAGCATGTCATCGATGAATACACCAGTACGCTCAATGCGAGACATTACAGGGATCAGGGGTACTTCGATTTCTTCATAGATGGCTTTTAGCTTTTCATCTTGCTCAATATTTTCCATCAAACGGTTATGAAGACGTAAAGTCACGTCAGCATCTTCTGCCGCGTATGGAGACGCCTCACCCAGCTCAATCTGGTTGAAAGTAAGCTGCTTCTTACCTTTACCTGCGATTTGCTCAAATGAGATGCAGCTGTGCTGTAGGAAACGCAGCGCTAGGCTGTCCATATCATGCTTGCCACCTACGCTATTGAAAACGTAAGACGCCAACATGGTGTCGTGTTTGATGCCTTTCATCTCGATACCGTAGCGCGCTAGCACACTCATATCGAACTTAAGGTTCTGACCTACTTTCGCTTGTGCATCATCTTCAAGAATCGGCTTAAGCTGTTCAAGTACCCAATCGCGATCCAGCTGCTGAGGTGCATCTAGGTAATCATGGGCAACCGGCACGTACGCGGCAACGCCTTCTTCAGTCGCGAATGACAGGCCAACGAGGTTCGCCACCATGTAATCTAGGCTGTCGGTTTCAGTATCGAAAGCAAATACTTCAGCCGCTTTCAGTTTCTCTAGCCAAACATTGAATGACGCTTCATCGAGGATGGTTTCGTAGTTGCTGCGATCAATGGTCACGGCAGAGGTGTTCATTTCTACGGTAGAAGTGGTTGATGCCGTATTGCTGCGCACTGCGCCCGACTTTTCATCCGCCTCAACCACACCACTGCCACCTTCAAGTAGCTCGTTCAACCAAGACTTGAAGACCAGTTGACCATATAGCTTAATCAGCTCATCCGTATTTGGTTGTGCTTTTACAAGCGACTCAGGTGTCTCTTCTAACTCGACGTCCAGTTTGATCGTTGCAAGCTCGTAAGACATCTCAGCGTTGTCTTTATTATCAATCAGCTTCTTAGCCATGGTTTTTGAACCACGGAAGCCAAGAGCGGCAATATCATCCAGGTTTTGATACAGCTTTTCGATGCTACCAATGCCTTGCAGCAGAGCCGTCGCTGTCTTGTCACCGACACCCGGAACACCTGGGATGTTATCGACTTTATCGCCCATCAGCGCAAGGTAGTCGATAATAAGCTCTGGCGGAATGCCAAATTTCTCAATCACGCCTTCACGATCCATTACCACGTTGGTCATGGTATTGATCAGAGTAACGTTGTCATCGACAAGCTGCGCCATATCTTTATCGCCAGTACTAATAAGCACAGGCATACCCATCGCAGAAGCTTGAGAAGCCAGCGTACCGATCACGTCATCCGCTTCAACTCCGGGAATAGAGATAAGTGGCAAACCCATTGCACGAATCACATTGTGCAAAGGTTCGATCTGACAACGTAGATCATCCGGCATAGGTGGACGATTAGCCTTGTACTCTGGGTACATGTCATCACGGAACGTCTTTCCTTTTGCATCAAAAATAACCGCAATACGATCAGAAGCAAATTGACGCATCATGCTGCGCAGCATGTTAACTACACCGTAAACCGCGTTAGTCGGGATATCACCATTGCTCATGGTGCCAGGGTAAGCATGAAACGCGCGATATAGGTAAGAAGAGCCATCGATCAGAATCAATGGATTATCAGGAATACGAGCCATAATGTTTGTGTATCCAGTAAGTACAGAAATTATCTGTTAAGAATGCCACGTCTGTTGGTTGGATTCCACGTTGTCGATCTGTATCCGTTCACTCGGTTGTGTTCGTTATAATCGATTTGTTGTTATTTTTTGTTCTTAGACGCAAGCGTTCTGTGGATAACTCTGTTTATATTATTTATCCACCCTGTTGAGAACTACGGTGAACAACTCAAAAAACACCAATAAATAACTGAAAATAAAGAATAATTTTACAGATCGAACAGATGATCAACGATCTTTTCTCGATCTTGCGTTGTGGAAAAGAATGCTGATGGCGTTTTATTCATAAAAATACGTGCCACTAAATATGCATCTTGTTGAAATGGTAGGTATAAAAAAAAGCGACACCCGAAGATGTCGCCTAGCAAAAACCGGTAAAGCCATTCAAATTGAATACCACAGCTTTACCTAAAAGCTATAAATTACACTGGAAGCAATGTGAGCAATGTCGTGTCAAAAAGAACTTAGTACAAGTTCGCGAGAATTCTGTTGGGTAACCAAGTAGATACTTGAGTACTTAACATCCTTGTGAACATTTCCTCATTCCCTAAGACGAAGTTAATAATAATGATTCTCATTTGATAGTCAACAATTAAATGATAATAAATCTCATTTGATTTATAAACCGTTAACAGCAGTGCTTAAATTTGCTTCAAAAAATGGATTCTATGGTCATTAATGTCTTCTTTTTCTTCAAATCTTTCGATTAGGTAACCGTTTCTCAATAACAGGCGCAACATTGCAGGGAACTGGTTACGAGACTTAACCTTTAACTGTCTGTAGCCCTGCTCTTTCACCCACTGTTCCTGAACGTCTAATTGCGCCTGTGCAACGCCTTTGTTCCTCGCGAGCGGTGACACGCCACCAAACCAGCTGTAAAAAGTATCTTGATCCAATTCATAGCCGATCTTAAAGCCAAGCAACACGCCAGCTTCTTCAGCCACTAAGATAAGGCTCTTTTTCCCTGCCAGCCGCTCTGACAGAGAAGCGACACTCTCTTTTTTAGCGAACTCAGAGATCTGCTCGACCACAGACACCACTTCTTCTAAAGAACCTTGACGTACGACAACTGACATCTTATCCATCCTCATAAACGAAAGGGCTGGCACAATGGCCAACCCTTTTACTGATCACTTAAGTGAGCTCTACACGGTTACTTTTCTTTTAAGTGCTCTGCGGCTTGTGCATTGTCTTCTGCAAGCCACTCTGCGACATCTTTAGCGAAGTAAGTAAGAATGCCATCAGCGCCAGCACGCTTAAAGCACAACAGTGATTCCATGACGGTTTCGCGCTCTTTCAGCCAGCCGTTTTGAATCGCCGCTTTGTGCATCGCGTATTCACCAGATACTTGGTAAGCAAACGTAGGCGCTTGCAGTTCGTGCTTAACACGACGAACAATATCAAGGTAAGGCATGCCTGGTTTCACCATCACCATGTCCGCACCTTCATTAAGATCCATCGCGACTTCATGAATCGCTTCATCGCTGTTGGCTGGATCCATCTGGTAGTTCTTCTTGTTACCACCTTTCAGGTTCGAAGCACTGCCAACTGCATCACGGAATGGGCCGTAGTAGCACGATGCATATTTTGCAGAGTACGCCATAATCTGAGTATGAATATGGCCCGCTTCTTCTAACGCTTCACGGATCTTACCAATGCGACCATCCATCATATCCGATGGGGCAACTACGTCAGCACCCGCTTCAGCGTGTGATAATGCTTGCTTGATCAAGACTTCAGTCGTCTCGTCATTCATCACGTAACCATCTTCATCGATGATGCCGTCTTGGCCGTGAGTGGTGAACGGGTCTAGTGCTACGTCAGTAATAACGCCAATGTTTGGCACATGCTCTTTTAGTAAACGTACAGCGCGCTGCACCAAACCTTCTGAGTTATGAGCTTCAGCTGCGCATAAACTTTTAGCATCTTGGTTCACGACTGGAAATAGAGCAATCGCAGGAACACCCAGCTTTGACAGGTAATCTGCTTCCTCAAGCATGTAGTCGATCGACAAGCGTTCAACACCTGGCATTGACTCGACAGGCTCGCGGCGGTCTTTACCCATCAGGATAAACATTGGGTAGATTAGATCATCCACAGACAATTGATTTTCTGCCATTAGGCGACGGCTAAAGTCGTGCTTACGCATACGGCGCATACGGCGACCTGGGAATTGACCTTGAATTGAAACAGACACTAGATTCTCCTTGCCTAGTCTAAGCACCGAAATACTTAGATATGAAAAGTGCTAAATACAGGCAAAAGCATATCACTGATGGCTCAGGACGCTAGCAGTAAAATATGAAACCCACTCAAAAATAGGGATAAATGGCAAAAAATGACCTTCTCCTCACACTGCCGTATACTCATGACAACTCAGTAAAGACCGCTTTCAGGACAAAACAATGATCGACACCCATGCTCATATTTACGCTAGCGAATTCGATGAAGACCGCGAACAAGTTGTGCAGCGCGCACTGGCTCAAGGGATTGATACCATTCTATTGCCGAACATCGATTTAGAATCTATCGAACCAATGTTAGCAACGGAAGCGCAGTTTCCTGATGTGTGCCGTTCAATGATGGGCTTACACCCTTGTTATGTGGATGCGAATATCGAGCAAACCCTCAAAACCATTCGAGCTTGGTTTGATAAGCATGACTTTATCGCCGTGGGTGAGATTGGTATCGACTTGTACTGGGATAAAACCTTCAAGGCTGAACAAGAGATGGCGTTTGTGACTCAACTGCAGTGGGCAAAAGAGCTTGATCTACCTGTGGTGATCCACACTCGTGATTCCATTGAAGAGACACTTGCCCTACTTCGTAAAGAACAAGATGGCAGCTTACGCGGGGTATTCCACTGCTTTGGTAGCAGCTTAGAGGAAGCTCAAGCGATCAACGAGCTAGGCTTTCATTTAGGTTTAGGCGGCGTTTCGACCTTTAAGAACTCTGGGATGGACAAGGTGATCCCACATCTCGATATGGATTACGTCATTCTAGAGACAGATTGCCCATACTTGGCACCAACACCGAATCGCGGTAAACGCAATGAACCAGCCTACACAGAATTAGTAGCAAAACGCATCGCCGAATTACGCGGAATTACCCTTGAAGAAGTCGAAAACATAACCACCAAAAATGCTAAGGCATTGTTTAATTTATGACAAATCTATTAATAAGTAATTATTACGGATTTTTCCTGAATTTATTTGAGAAAGCTAAGTGACATGTATAGTATCAACCACCTGCATATAGAGGTAGTTGATTATGTGTGACCATTCACAACACTTACAACGTCAACATCGAACCCTATGGCATAAAATTTTGGGCATCAAAGAGCTCTATATATGTCAGAACTGTGGCTATCAGTTAAAGATTCGATAAACAGACATAATAAAAAAGCGGCCCTAGGCCGCTTTTTTATTATGTGATTTTTACTGAAGCATTCCGAATCAAGATTCAGCTTCTTCCTCTTCATCCGCATCTGGCTTACGCGTATAAAAGCGTGCGAAAAACAGACCAATCTCAAACAGAATACACATTGGAATCGCCAACAGTGTTTGCGAGATCATATCTGGTGGTGTCAGCATCATACCGATGATGAAAGCACCCACCACAATGTAAGGACGCTTTTCAGACAGAGATTGAGGCGTTGTTGCCCCCGTCCAACACAACAAGATAATCGCAACAGGCACTTCAAAGGCAATACCAAAAGCAAAGAACAGCGCGAGTACAAAATCAAGATAGCTTGAGATGTCGGTTGCGAACTCTACTCCCCCTAATGATATGGCCGTAAAAAAGCCAAATACTAACGGGAATACAATAAAGTAAGCGAACGCCACACCACAGTAAAACAGCAATGAACTTGAAGCCAATAGCGGCATGATCAAGCGTTTTTCATGCTTGTATAAACCCGGAGCAACAAAAGCCCACACCTGATACAAAATAAACGGAACCGCGAGGAATATAGACGCGATCAAGGTTAATTTCAGCGGTGTGAAAAATGGCGATGCAACATCGGTTGCGATCATCGTCGCCCCTTCCGGTAGACGATCTACCAAAGGTGCTGATACGAATTCATAAATATCATTAGCAAAATAAATTAGCCCGACAAATATCACTAGCACCGCGACAATCGCACGTAGTAGGCGATTACGTAGTTCTAGAAGGTGGCTAATTAAAGGCTGTGTCTGCTCAGTCGAAGACATGTCAAACCTCTTAAACAGGAAGATCGAAAAGGAGCCGCGCGTGTATCTATCCAGTTGAATTGGTATCCACTTGAATAGTTATTTACTTGAATAGATATCTATTTAAACATCTAGCGAATCAAGTATCCGGCGACTCCTCCTTGCGAGACTATTCGGCTTTCTTATCTGACGGTGCTGAAGCTTCACTGTTGACCTGAATGGTTTCAGATTCCACAGTTTCCATGACACTAGGTTTAGTCTCACTTGGCTTATCAGACTCAGGCTTAGCATACGGACGTTGAACCTCAGCAGCGGCCTGCTTGAGTTCATCGACTGACGCTTTAAGGTCTGGAGATAAATCTTCCATACCCATTTTTTCCGCCTTGCGTAGGTTTTCTTGCAGCTCTTGCACCTTAAGCTCATGAGAAAGTTCATCTTTCACACTGTTTGCCATGCTTTTCGCTTGTCCAACAAACTTGGAAATACTGCGAATCGCCACGGGCAAACGCTCAGGCCCTAAAACCACTAACCCAACGACAGATATTAATACCAGTTCCCAAAAACCGATATCAAACACGATTTACGCCTGCTCTTTGTCTTTCTTTGTTTCAGCAGTTGTTTCAGCGTGAGCTTCTGTCTTCTGCTGTTCAATATTCTTTGGTTCGAAGTCTGCATCTTTCTTATCTGCAGGCTTGTCTTCATCGCTCATCGCTTTTTTGAAGCCTTTAACCGCTGAACCTAAGTCACCACCCATACCGCGCAGTTTCTTTGTTCCGAATAGCAAAATTACAATTACAGCAATGATTAGAAGTTGCCAAATACTGATACCACCCATTGTCATTGTCCTCGGGTCTGTCTACACATAAAAATATTAAGAGAGTCTACTGTCTAACGACGGTAAGCTCGCCAACTAAGCAACCAAAATGTGACACCTGCGATGCCACAGCCCATAGATAGCTGCTCATAAGGGCTTGAAACTAATATTGCGGAGCATACGACTAAAGTGGCTCCAACGCCAAACAAAAACTTTCCAGTTGCTTGCTGACGCTTACTATCTCGGTAACCTTGATAAAGCTGATCCATTCTGTGGTTCATCGCTTTACCTTGGCGCAAGCTGTCATAAAGTAGCTCTG
Organism: Vibrio sp. 10N.222.52.B7; assembly: GCF_041474275.1. Classification (NCBI taxonomy): domain Bacteria; kingdom Pseudomonadati; phylum Pseudomonadota; class Gammaproteobacteria; order Vibrionales; family Vibrionaceae; genus Vibrio; species Vibrio sp. 10N.222.52.B7. The sequence goes on from NZ_JBFRTU010000037.1 coordinate 31,221, forward strand.
GCAGCTCTGGCAGTTTTTCTGCCCAGAATGGCGCACGCTCTTTTACTGCGTTGATCACAGCTTGCGGCCCCACCTGATTCATCATCCAGGTTTCAAGGAAAGGCTTCGCCGTTGCCCACAAATCAAGTTGCGGATACAGCTGACGGCCTAGGCCTTCGACATACAACAAGGTCTTTTGCAGAAGCACCAACTGAGGTTGAACCTCCATGTTGAAACGTCTTGCTGTATTAAATAAGTTTAGCAACACATGGCCAAATGAGATCTCGCCAAGTGGTTTTGCAAAGATTGGCTCACACACCATACGGATCGCGAACTCAAAATCATTGACGTTAGTGTCGTGTGGCACCCACCCCGAATCAACGTGTAGCTCAGCAACTTTACGGTAATCTCGATTGAAGAAAGCCAACAAGTTCTCTGCTAAATAGCGCTTATCTTCGCTATTGAGCGTACCAACAATGCCACAATCCAAACCAATCCACTGAGGGTTATCTGGATTCTCTGGGTTAACAAATACGTTGCCCGGGTGCATGTCTGCATGGAAAAAGCTATCTCGGAATACTTGGGTGAAGAATACCGTCACACCGCGTTCCGCGAGCAATTTCATGTTGGTGTCGTTGGCTTCTAGCGTCTCAATATCGGAGACTTGAATACCATAGATTCGCTCTGACACCATCAGGGTTTCGCTGCTTAGATCAGGGATAACCTCTGGAACATACAGCTCTTCACTGCCTTCAAAATTACGTCGTAGTTGAATGGCATTGGCCGCCTCACGGCGCAGGTCGAGTTCATCAAGTAACGTTTTCTCGTACTCGTGAACCACTTCAACCGGTTTCAAACGACGTGCTTCAGGAAGCGACTTAGCGACTATACGCGCCATTCGGTGCATCAGTTTTAGATCTGCGTCAATCACCGGGCGAATATCAGGTCGAATTACCTTCAGAACAATCTCACGACCGCTCTCTTTAAGCTTTGCGGTATGCACCTGAGCGATAGAAGCAGAAGCCAGTGGCTCGATATCAAAGTCGGTAAACCAGTTGTCTAAACTGCCACCCAACGCCTTTTCCATATCTTGCTTCGCCAGTTGACCATCAAACGGCGCAACTTGGTCCTGCAACAACGCCAACTGATCGGCGATATGAGGAGGGAACAGATCACGACGTGTCGACATCATCTGTCCAAACTTGATCCACACTGGACCAAGTTCTTGCAGCGCAAGGCGCAAGCGATGACCCAACTCTTTATCTTGATGCTTGTTCTTAAGCCAAAACAGTGACTTTCGCGCCAACAAAGGAGCTTTAGTCAGTTGGTGTTCCGGCATCAACTCATCAAGGCCGTATTCCAACTGTACCTTGATAATATGATAAAGACGTTTCAGTTCTGCTGGGGTCATGCTTTCTCCAACAGAGCGTTCAACTTAGCTTCAAGACGAGCAGCGGAGCTTTTTACGTCATCAACTTGGTCGCAAAAGTGCGCAACTTCTAACGGTGCAGGTGCGATCTTCCACTCTTCAGTCAGAACCTGAGCAACATGGTTTTGATGCTTAGTCGCCTGTTTTGCTACAAAGCCACCGACGTTTTTAACGCCTTGCACCAAGGTATGCGCAACCACATCACCCGTTACGCGCGATAACCACTCTTCCAAATCAGGCTTGCAGTCTGTCATCAGTTGAGCGAATTTCTGAGCCAGTTGAATATCACCTTCTAAGATCAGCTTATCTTGCTTGATCAGCTTGGTGATGTTCGATTGCTCACGCAGTTCAGGTAACACCGATAGGTTCAAAGATAGGTAGCAGTCAGGCTGCCCTTCGTATTCTGACAACACATCAATCTGTTGGCTGAAAACGAAAGTGAGTGTTTTATTCAACTCTTTCAAATTGACTTGAATGATCTGCCCCTTTAAACGAGACAAACGACGAACCAGTGCTGGATCATCGTTCACGAAAGTATTTAAAGAGGTTTCAATAACCGCGGTTACCAATGGATCAAATGGCATGACTGTCCTTACCTTTGAAAACGGATAAGCCTTAACCTATCCGTACTATCTTTATTCTTATTGTTTAGCACGCTCAGCGAGCCTGCTACCAAGCTCGACTAGAACTTGTAACCGCGGTGCAGCGCAACAATGCCGCCCGTTAGGTTGAAGTATTTTGTATTTTCAAAGCCCGCTTCTTGCATCATTCCTTCCAAAGTCTCTTGATTTGGGTGCATACGAATAGATTCTGCAAGGTAACGGTAGCTGTCTGCATCGTTAGCAATCAACTCACCCATTTTTGGCAACAGGTGGAAAGAGTATGCGTCGTAAACCTTTGATAGTGGCTCAAGCACTGGCTTAGAAAACTCAAGAACCAACAGACGGCCACCCGGCTTAAGTACGCGGTACATAGAACGCAGCGCTTGGTCTTTATCGGTTACGTTACGCAGACAGAAGCTGATCGTAATGCAATCGAAGTAGTTATCTGGGAATGGCAACTCTTCAGCGTTCGCTTGTACGTAGTGTACGTTGCCAACAATGCCGCTATCACGCAGCTTATCACGGCCAACATTCAGCATTGAGTTGTTGATATCAGCAAGAACCACGTGGCCTTTTTCACCAACGATACGCGAGAATTTCGCAGTAAGGTCGCCAGTACCACCACCAAGATCTAGGATACGCTGACCAGGGCGAACGCCACTGCAATCAATCGTGAATCGCTTCCACAAGCGGTGAACACCACCCGACATTAAGTCATTCATGATGTCGTATTTAGCGGCTACAGAGTGAAATACCTCTGCTACTTTCGCGACTTTTTCGTCTTTTGCGACTGTTTCGAAACCAAAGTGTGTGGTTTCTGACTCTACTGCTGAATTTGTCTGCACGCTTGTGTCCATAATGCTGTTATCTACCATGGTAAGTTCTCATCGACAGCACGCTCCGTGTTTAGAGGCGCTGCGGCCGATTAGTTTACTTTATCCTCAGCGGGTTGTCTTTCTACTAAGGAGGCATTTTCTGAAAAAGCCTCATTTTGCGCCATTTCGGCCAAACCAATCGAGATCGGTTTCTTCACTTCAACACCCAATTGCTTGAAGCTTTCGGCCTGACGAATCACGTTGCCTCGCCCTGTGACTAGCTTATTCATCGCCCCTTGATAACTTTGGTTTGCTCTATCAAGTGAGCTGCCAAGGCCTTCCATATCATCAACAAACAGGCGCAGCTTGTCGTAAAGCTTGCTCGCACGTTCTGCGATAACCTGTGCGTTCTGGTTCTGTCTGTCGTTACGCCACAGGTTATCAATGGTACGCAGTGCCACCAGCAAAGTGGTTGGGCTGACCAAGATGATATTTTGCTCCATCGCATCTTTCACCAAGCTAGGATCCGCCTGAATCGCCACTTGGAATGCTGGTTCAACCGGGATAAACATCAACACGTAATCCAGACTCTGTATGCCTTTGAGCTGATGATAATCTTTCTGGCTCAAGCCTTTGATGTGCGCTCGCAGTGACACCAAGTGATCGCGCAATGCAGCATCGCGTTGCTGATCGGTTTCGGCATTGAAATAGCGTTCAAATGCCACCAACGCCATTTTTGAATCGACCACCACTTGCTTGTCTTGTGGCAGATGCACAATCACATCCGGTTGATAACGCTTGCCCGCATCGTTTTGCAGGTTCACTTGCGTTTGGTATTCGTGGCCTTCGCGCAGTCCTGATTCAGCAAGCACGCGAGCCAGCACCACCTCGCCCCAGTTACCTTGTTGTTTGTTGTCACCCTTTAGCGCTTGAGTCAGGTTCACCGCTTCACGCGTCATACTCTCATTAAGACGCTGCAGGTTTTTAAGCTCATGCACCAAAGTATGACGCTCTTTGGCTTCTTGGCTGAAGCTGTCGTTCACTTGTTTCTTAAAGCCTTCCAACTGCTCTCTTAGTGGAGACAACAAACCTTCTAGGCTCTGCTTATTCTGCTGATCGACCTTGGCGGTTTTGGTTTCAAACAGTTGGTTCGCTAACAATTCAAACTGCTGCTTAAGTCGTGATTCAGCTTGCTCTAGCAACTGCAGCTTTTCGCTATTGGCGAGGTTTTCTTGGTCATGCCTTGCTTCTTGCTCGCGCAGCTCGGCTTCTAATTCAGACTTATGATCTTTAAGCACATTGATCTCATCAGCGTACTGCTGGCGCTCTTGCTTTACCGCCTCAAAGTAGCGCAGTTTTTCCATTGCAGCCATCACCTTACCGTGCGCCTGCTTGAGCTCGAATGCCGCTTTGTCTCGGTCATCATCTAACTCATCGAGCTCTTGTTGCGCCTCTGCGAGTGATACTTTGAGCTGAGCTTGCTGAGATTCATGCAACAAACGATCGGACTCTAGCTGCTGCTCGAGCAATCGCTGCTGAAAAGAGAGCTTCTGTTTAATCCACCAACCCACGACACCGCCGCTGACGAGCGCGCCAGAAATAGCAGCAATAAGCGGTGCTTGATGTTCGATAATCCATTGCATGATAATGATTTAGCCTAATTTGAAATAACTCATTAAATGGTATTTTGATACTGGATAAATGTCCAGTTTGCCGTATTAAAATTCGACAGATAGACTAGGCGCTCCGTATTCTGTCCCATCAAATTAGAATGAGTTGCCATGAACGAACGTCGTGCCTTGGGCTTTGGCCTTTCCGCAGTACTGCTGTGGTCAACGGTCGCTACTGCTTTTAAGCTGACCCTTGCTGAGTTTTCACCGATTCAAATGCTGACCATTGCCAGTATTGTGTCGTCGATTGCGCTGATCGCAGTCTGCGCCTTTCAAGGTAAGCTCTCTCAGCTGAGTACAACGTTCCTTTCAAACCCTTGGTATTACCTGCTGCTCGGCTTGGTTAACCCATTGGCTTATTACCTGATTCTATTCAAAGCCTACGACCTGCTGCCCGCTTCTCAAGCTCAAGCCATCAACTACAGCTGGGCTATCACGCTAACCTTAATGGCGGCGGTTTTTCTGGGGCAAAAGATTCGTAAGCAAGATTGGATTGCGTGTACCTTCAGCTATGCGGGTGTGGTAGTTATTGCCACCAAAGGCGATGTGCTAGGAATGCAGTTCGATAGTCCACTTGGTGTGGCTCTGGCGCTGCTTTCTACTCTGCTTTGGGCGGGATATTGGATTCTCAACACCAAAAACAAGGCTGACCCAGTGGTTGGCGTGCTGCTTGGTTTCTTAGTGGCATTACCATTTGCGATCGGTTTAACCCTTTACGAAGGTGAAAGCTTTAGCCAAATCACAGCGAAGGGTTGGATGGCGGTGACTTACGTTGGTCTGTTCGAGATGGGCATTACCTTTGTGTTGTGGCTATCAGCACTCAAGCTAACCAACAATACGGCGCGTATCAGCAACCTGATTTTTGCGTCACCGTTTATCTCACTGATGCTACTTTCAACCATCATTGGCGAAGAGATTCACCCTGCAACACTGTTTGGTTTGGTACTGATCATTGCTGGCTTGGTGATTCAACAGATCAAGTTTTCAAAAAACAAAGCTGCGTAAATAAGCGCTAAAAGATCCAATTGAGCACGAAAAGCCATCGATAAAGTCGAATCTAGAGCTAGAACACAATGTTAGATACAAAAATGGCGAGTCGTATGACTCGCCATTTTTATATAATTTAAAATCTAGTGAGTAAGCTAAAAGCTTAAACCCACTGACCTGCTGCAAAGCCAGAACTCCAACACCATTGGAAATTATAGCCGCCTAACCAACCGGTTACGTCCATCACTTCACCAATGAAATAGAGGCCAGACACGCTCTTACATTCCATGGTTTTTGAAGATAGGTGATTGGTGTCCACGCCACCTAGAGTTACTTCGGCAGTACGGTAACCTTCGGTGCCGTTTGGCGCGATTTTCCAGTTTTCTAGATGCTCTACAATGTCATTCAGCTGTTTTTCATTGAACTGCTTGAGCGGCTTGTCTTCCAGCTCTTTGCGGTCAATCAACACTTCAACAAAACGCTTCGGCAGTGCTTTCGCCAAGGTGTTTTTCAGGCTCTGATTTGGGTGCTTCTCGCGAGAGTTAGCCAGCAGTTCAGCCACATCGACTTCAGGTACTAGATTAATCGAAACCGACTGACCCGCCTTCCAGAAAGAAGAGATTTGCAGTACCGAAGGACCCGATAGGCCGCGGTGAGTAAACAGCAACGCTTCTTTGAACAAGGTTCCGTCTTGCGCGGTGATCTCAGCAGGAATCGCGATTCCTGAAAGCTCAGCGAAATCTTCTTTATCTTCTTTATGCAGAGTAAATGGTACTAAGCCTGCGGTAGTTGGCATCACAGACAAACCAAATTGCTCGGCAATCTTGTAGCCAAATGGCGTTGCGCCCAGCTTAGGCATCGACAAACCACCTGTCGCCACAACCAGTGAGTCACACTCAACTTCGTCGGTATTGAGGTGCATCTTGAAGCCAGCGTCTGTTTTTTCGATGGAGTGAACATCACAACGGTAGCGTTGTTCGACTTTCGCCTGCTTACACTCTTCAAGCAACATGCTCACGATGTCTTTTGCAGTGTGGTCATTCACACAGAACAATTGGCCGTGGTCTCGCTCTTCGAACTCAATACCGTACTTGCTCACCATCGAGATAAAATCCCAGTTGGTGTATTGAGATAAGGCTGACTTCACGAAGTGAGGGTTGTTACATAGGAAGTTGTTGGCTGAAACATCATAGTTAGTGAAGTTACAACGGCCGCCACCTGAGATTAAAATTTTTCTGCCTGGTTTCTTTGCATGATCAACCACCAGCACTCGTCGGCCACGTTTACCAGCTTCCGCAGCACACATTAAGCCCGCGGCGCCCGCACCAATTACGATTACATCAAACTTTTCACTCATTGGGGTTCTGCTTTCTTCACTTTTGCACCTCGAGTACGCCCTGTTCTCGAAATGCCATCAATAAAAAAGGATGTGCATAAACAGCACATCCTTACTAATTGCTCGCTATTCTAGCGGCAATTTTAAACTTTGCAATTGATGTTCAATTGTACAATTTGCAGACAGCAGCAAAACCACTACTTGGCTTAGCGAACCAACAACCGAAGCTTTACACCAAAACCTAAACTCTACTTCACACGTACTAAATAACTTAGACGATGAAAGAAGACAGCAAGGTTACACCTAGCAGAGCGGAAGAGAGTATGAATAACTGTCTTACGCGATCGCACTTCGAAGTAAAAACTTCGTCATGATGATGGTGATACTCTTTGCTTTTGATGTAACTGAACAGGCGAACCTGTTTGGTCATATTGCCATGGGTTGTGAAAAAACCGCCTCCGTCTACTTGTTGATAAAGTAGAGGATGCGCTTCTCGCATAATATAAATGAGCGTTCTTAGCGCAGTAAAGTAACGCGCCCAGTTCACGCAAGTCACAACCATTAGTGCAAATAGAATAGTGTCGCCGCTGATCATCCTTTCCTCCCTACATCTTCATAAGAAAACTCAAAAGAAAAAGATAATCAGTGTCTTTTTCGTACTACCTAAACGGCAGGAGCTTCCATAATTGAAGATGAACCATCTTTTGCCAATTGCGCTAGGTCTTTATCAATAAAAAACAGTGCTTTACCGTCTTCACCAACAAGCTCTAGCTTATCCAATACACCTTTAAACAACTTCTCTTCTTCGTGTTGCTCTGCAACGTACCATTGCAGGAAGTTAAAGGTTGAGTAGTCTTGTGTGCTGAAAGCAACGTGAGCCAGTTTGTTGATCTTTTCAGTAATCATCTGCTCATGTTCATAAGTTTCACGGAACACTGCACCAAGGCTTTCGAATTCGTGTTTCGGTGCTTCAATCGAACCCAGAATTGGCATTGCACCGGTTTCGCTTACGTAAGTGAAAAGACGCTGCATATGTTCCATTTCTTCTACTGCATGAACACGCAGAAACTCTGCTGCACCTTCAAATCCTTTGTCTTCACACCAAGCACTCATTTGTAAGTATAGATTGGATGAGAAAAATTCTAGGTTAATTTGATCATTCAGTTGCTCAACCATAGTTTTTGACAGCATTTAAGACTCCTAATTACATCCTCAATTTTCTCTACTATATCACTATTTAATGAATATCTCGCAGGCCATTAGTTAACCAATATTTCGAGCTGTCATTACGCAAGACAGTGGATATGAGATCACTTCAGCAAAAAAAACCATCGCATAGTGCTAATCTTAAATCAGACAATGAATAAAGGAGGTAGCGATATGAGTTACAAACATATTTTGGTCGCGGTCGATTTATCAGAAGACAGCAAATTAATTGTGGATAAAGCGGTAGCATTGGCTAAGCCATTGGAAGCCAAAGTCTCTTTTATCCATATCGATATTAACTACGCAGAGCTGTATACCGGCCTGATTGATATCAACATGGCCGAAACCCAGCACAACGCGATGGAAGCGTCTCGTATTCAGCTGCAAAATTTTGCGGAGCACGCCCAATACCCGATCACCCATACCCTAGTAGGCAGTGGTGATTTGAGTCATGAGCTGTGTGACACCATCAACGAGTTCAATGTTGATCTCGTGGTTTGCGGTCACCATCAAGACTTCTGGAGCAAGCTGCTCTCTTCAACACGCCAACTGATCAACGCCTCTCCGGTTGATATGCTGGTCGTGCCTCTAAGAGATTCAGAAGACTAATGATTTAAGGTTAGGTAACATACAGCTCATATCTTATTAACGAAGTTTTACTATGAGCTATTTAGCTGGTGTTACCCTCCTATGGGCCTTCTCCTTTAGCCTGATCGGCGTTTACCTTGCGGGTCAGGTTGATTCTTGGTTCTCTGTTTTAATGCGTGTTGCCCTTGCTGGCGTCGTATTTCTTCCTTTCCTAAAGTTTCGCGGCGTATCGCGTAAGCTGATCGCTAAATTGATGGCAATTGGTGGTATCCAGCTTGGCCTGATGTACTGCTTCTACTATCAGTCTTTCTTACTGCTATCCGTTCCTGAAGTCCTTTTGTTTACTGTCTTTACCCCAATTTACGTCACGCTTATTTATGACTTTCTCAAAGGGCAATTCTCTCCGTGGTACCTAGTGACAGCGGCAATTGCGGTATTGGGCGCGGTATTCATTAAGTTCGCAGGTATTAACGAAAACTTTTTAGTCGGCTTCCTCGTCGTGCAAGGCGCGAACCTGTGCTTTGCTATTGGTCAGGTGGGCTACAAGGTGGTGATGGAGAAGGAATCGACCGAGTTGCCTCAGCGAACCGTATTTGGTTACTTCTACTTAGGGGCGCTATGTGTCGCGTCAGTGGCTTTCATGCTACTAGGCAACCCAGAGAAACTGCCCACCACCACACTTCAATGGGGAATCCTGATCTACCTTGGCTTGATTGCGTCGGGGCTGGGTTACTTTATGTGGAATAAAGGCGCGTGCATGGTGAATGCTGGCGCGCTGGCAGTGATGAACAATGCCTTGGTTCCTGCTGGTCTGGTGGTGAATATCCTGATTTGGAACAGAGATGTCGATTTGGTTCGCTTGTCTATTGGTGGCGCCGTTATCTTATTCTCTTTATTCGTCAATGAGACGTGGGTGAAGAAGCGCGTAGCAAGATCCGCAAGCAACGCTTAGCTGATTTGAACGAGCTACATGAGTCAGCTCGGATAACCCCAAAAAGCAAAAGAGCGACCTAAGGTCGCTCTTTTTAAATCATCGCTGTAGCAATAAACCATTCAAATCAACTTCAGTGGATTTGATTGTGGCTCACTACCTGAGTCTTGGTTTCAGTGAAGGCAACATCATCAAGTTGTAGGTTGATTCGTTCCAATTCACTTTCCAGCTTCTGACTTTTCTTAAACAGCTTTTGCTGCTTCTTAATCATCTTCGCCAGTTTCTTATTGTACTTCTCTTGTTTCTTAGCCGCTTTCTTCGCTTGTTTGAGTTCAGCTTTCTCATCACCGCTCGCCTTCGCCATCAGTTTTTTCAGCTTGGCTTTTTTCTGTGCGGCTTCTTTTTTGGCAAGCTCAGGGGCCATATCAGCGGCGGCTGGATCGAACATTTGTACGCTCGGTTCAATTGCCTCGTTGATTTCCGCAAGCGACAGTTCTGGTGCAGGTAATGTTTCCGCTAGCAGGCCGCATGCGACTTTCTCTTCAACGGGTTTGTTTTGACAACCAAGAGGTGGAATTGCGGTGGGTTTGCATAGATTCGCTTGATCCGCCGAAGAACGCGCGCAAGAACGACACACGAACTTAGGTTCAGTCACCAAGCTGTGGATCTCGCCCAAGTGTTCGGTGATATCTCGACGGTTTAACTTACAAAAGCGTTTAGCCATGCTTCAACTCCAGCTAAGAATAATAATGATTCTTAGTTAGATATACATCTGTAACGCGACTATCGCAAGTGTTAAATGGCAATTTATCGTATTTATGACGGGAAATTTTCTTAGCGTGTATCTAAGTTATTGATGCTTCAATTAAGTCATTGATGCTTTCACATAGACGTCAAAACGGTTCTTTTTGGTTTCGATCGCCATGCTCGGTTTTTGCTCGTCTAACCAAGCTGCGTAATCCGGTCTTTTAACCACAACTCGCTTCGATGCCAACTTCATCGCTGGCTCAAATAGGCCATCAGCATCCAGATCGGCACCCACCAAAGATTGGAATACGCGCATCTCTTTTTTGACCAGAGCCGATTTCTTTTTGTTCTCTGGGTGTGGGTACATTGGGTCGAGGTACACCACGTCTGGCTGTTCGAAGTCAGGATCGTTGCTGAGCTTATCCAACGCATCGTGACTGGATGCGTGAATCAGCTTCATACGCTCACTTACCCAACCACCGATGTCTGGGTCTTGTTGCGCTCGCTGCAAGCCATCATCAAGCAGTGCAGCCACAACTGGATGACGCTCGACCATTTGCACCTTACAACCTAGAGAAGCCAACACAAACGCATCGCGCCCTAAGCCTGCAGTACCATCAAGAATAGTTGGCGTTGCGCCTTTGTTTAAACCAGCTGCTTTGGCAATCGCCTGACCTTTACCACCGCCAAACTTACGTCGGTGACCAACAGCGCCTCCCACTAAATCAACAAAGATAGCGCCAAGCTTAGGCTCATCGACTTTACGTAGCTCAAGTCGCTCACTAGTCAGTACCAAAGCAAAATCGCTGCTTTCATCATGAGATAAGTTCCAGCGGGTCGCTAAGTCATTCAAATGATCGATTTGGGTAGCATCTTCGCAAATCAGTTGTAGTTGCAAGGTCGTCTCCAACAGACAGTAGTATTCAAAACAAAAGAGGCAACCAGTTTACCTGATTGCCTCAACAATACATATTAGCGGTGAAAAGTATTCTCAGCTAAAGTCGGCTTACCTAAACCAATGGCTCTGTCTCTCGCTCTTGTCTTAACTCTTCAACAAGCTCTGCGAGTGGCTTAGGTCGCCCTATGATGTAGCCCTGCGCGTAGTTCACACCCAGTTCGATAAGCTTGTCGATAATCTGGGTATTTTCAACGAACTCAGCCACGGTGTGCTTGCCCATCTGCTTGGCAAGATCATTGATCGAGCGAACCATCACATGGTCCATCTCATTCACATCAATATCACGTACAAACAAGCCATCGATCTTCACAATATCGACAGGCAGCTTTTTCAGATAGCCAAATGACGATAGCCCTGAGCCAAAATCATCCAATGCAATCATGCAGCCAAGCTCTTTGATTCGAGTGAAGAACTTGATCGCCTGCTTCATGTTACTCATGGCCGCTGTTTCGGTGATCTCTAAACAAATCTTATGACACGGTATCGATGAATCGCTCAGGCTATCTATCAAAAATTCGACAAACTCACGGTTACCCATCGAGTGACCGGAAAGATTGATTGAACACATCCCCAGTTCCTCAATAACCTCAGGGCGTTGCTCCAACCAACCCAAGGTTTGACTGACGACTTGGCGGTCAATCAAATGCGCGATGTTATAACGCTCTGAGGCTGGCATGAAGATCCCCGGGGAGATGTATTCCCCTTGGATGTTCTTGATGCGGACCAAGATTTCAAAGTGCATTTTATCGCTGTCTTCATCTAGGCCAAGAATTCGCTGCGCAAACAACTCTAAGCGATCGTTAGCCAAGGCCTCATGCACTAGGTTAACGCACTCCATCTCAAGATGGCGACGACGCAGGTCTTCATCATCTTGATGGTAAAGATGATAGCGATTGCGACCTTCTTCTTTAGCGGCATGACAAGCTGCATCCGCCTGAGCGTGCACCATCTGTGGTGAAGCTGCTGTATGGTCGATCAATCGAATACCGATAGAGCACGTCAGGTTGAGTCGAATATCATCCCACAAGAATGGATTCTCACTCATCATCGAGATAATACTGCGACACACATTCACCGCATCTCGTTCAGTACAGTCTTTCATCAGCACAGCAAACTCATCACCACCCATTCGCGCTAACACCGCATTGTAAGGCAGTACGTCTTCTAGCAGTTTGGCGCTAAACAAGATCGCAGCATCACCCGCTTCATGTCCTGCGGTATCGTTCAGCACTTTCAGCTGATCCAAATCTAGGAACAACATTGCGTGAGTTCGCATGTGGCTCTCAACCTCTTTCAGCGCCTTTTGCAGCTCTTGCTCAAAGTGGTTGCGGTTAAAGGTGTCAGTCAGTAGGTCATAGCGAGCCTGATACTCTAGCTTTTCAGAAAGCTCGTGCGTTTCGGTGATGTCTTCACCCACAATCAACAGCTGATCAGACTCCACCAACGGGCGGATATTTTCACGAATCCAGCTCTTGCTGCCGTCGGCATGGCGATATTCGATATCACGACGCCACACACCACGAATCTTATGCTGAGGTTGCAGCAAGATATGACGAGGAATCATCGCGTTCTCATCAACATAGAATTCTCTAGGGCGATGGCCCAACAACTGATCGAGAGGGTATCCCAAAAGCTCTTCGGCAAACTGGTTCACTTGTTGAATGCGATTATTGCCATCGAGCGTAATCATCATCACCGGCTGTTTGTCGTAATACAGCTTCAAGTTTGCTTCACGTTGGAACAGCTTATTCTCAGCAAGCTTACGTGAGGTCACGTCGCGCGCCTCAAAGAGAAACTGAATGTCTTCGTCTTCACTGCCCGGCATCGGCTTCAATGAAATATCCAACACCATCGCACCGCGATCTCGACACCACACCTCGGCTTCAAATCGTAAGGCTGGGTGCTCACTTTTTGCGATGAAATATTCGGCTAGCACTTCTCGCGCAGAACTTTCCCAATGTTGGTGTTGTTGCAGCGGCGTTCCCAGTTTATAGCCTTGATTATAAAGCAGCTCATGTAACTTGCTGTTACTCGACAGCAGCACGCCACCCTTATCAATGATGCCCATAAATTGCAGGCTCTGATCAAATATCGACTCCAACAGTCGTTGGCTTTGGCGACTTGCACGTTCGCTCTTCTTCAGACGGTTAAGGTAATACACCAACACCGCGATAACACACGACATGCTCAAGAACATTAAACCGATGGTGCGAATTTCATCGCGATAGCGCATTAAGAATGACTTCGGCTTATTGAGGAAGGTTACTGAGGCTTCATTCTCTGCACCCAAATCCCAACGTGAGATCTGTTGGTAATCGAGTTTGATTTCTGGCGCGCCAGCAACCACCAATGGCAATGGAGCCTTAGGATTGTTCAGCACGCTCAACAGCACGCGCCCCGTGTCTCGACCTTGCGTTTCTCCACTGTGGATCACGCCACCAATCGCACCAAACCCAAGTCCTAAATCATGCACAATATACAATGGCATCTGAGTTTTTTTGTTGAGCTGACGCCAGTCTTCTTTGCTGCTGACCCGACCATTGATGTCGCGGTAGTAGGCCCAGAACAACAAGCTTTTAGTTAGATCAGCGCGTTGCGCGAACGTCATCAGTTCTTGATAAGAATCAGGCGTATATTGCTCCACCATCCCAGAAAACTCAGGGCGTTTTTGTAGAAATAAATCCACTTGAGCGCGAATCGCTTCACCCGTTACCGAGTGATCGGTAACCACGTAAACTTTTTTAACCGTCGATTGAAGTCGATTGATCAGCTCAATATTGCTCGCCATATCAATATCTTCAGTGATACCGGTTGCGTGCAAGCCTTCAATCATTTGCGGAGAAAAATTGTTGATGCCACCAAAAATAACGGGCGTGCCATTGAGTTCGGGCGCTAAGCGTTTCATCAGATTGAGGGCGTTATTATCACTGACGACTACAGCGGCAAACTCTTCATGCGACAGCTTAGTGCGGTATAGCTGATAAATTCGCTCTAAGTATTCAGCGTTTTGAGTTCGCTTGGTATCGAGATAAACAACCCGGTAAGATAACCCATCGCGATCGAGCTCATCAGATAGTCCTTTATGGAAATCATCTGTCCAGAAAAAGCCTTGATGATAAGAGTGAATAACCAACACATCTTTTGCCTGAGCTGAAGCAAAAACACTCCAACACATCACAATAAAAAATAACGAAAATCGCACTGAATTCACCCTAACCCTATAGTTACTGCTAATATTATCACCCTTGGCTATGATGTGTACTCAAGCCGGTATGTTTTTCATTCAACCTAAGGATTATGCATGTCCACAACCACAGCTCGTCTAGATGATCTAGACCGTGCCATTCTCAAAACCTTGATGGAAGATGCACGAACTCCTTACGCTGAAATGGCAAAGCAGTTCGATGTCAGCCCTGCGACGATTCACGTTCGCATCGAAAAGATGAGATCGGCAGACATTATCGAGCGAACGGAAGTTGTGGTAAACACCAAAAAACTGGGTTACGACGTGTGTTGCTTTATTGGCATCAACCTTAATGCTGCCAAAGATTACCACTCGGCGATCGCTAAGCTGAATGCCTTAGACGAAGTGGTTGAGGCGTACTACACCACTGGTGCTTACAATATCTTTGTAAAGCTGATGTGTAAGTCGATAGAAGAGCTGCAGTTTGTATTGATCGATAAGCTGCAAGCGATCGATGAAGTTCAGTCGACAGAGACACTGATTTCATTGCAGAACCCTATCAACCGCAATGTGAATCCATAACATTGATTCGCCTTGCTTGGCATAACGCACAGACAAAAAAAGAGCCTCTAACTAGAGGCTCTTTTCGCAATAAACTAGATAGTTACCGTGATTATGCGTTGATTCCCGCGTGGCGCAGCATTGCGTCGATTTGTGGCTCACGACCACGGAAGCGTTTGAACAGCTCCATTGGCTCTTCACTGCCACCCATTTCAAGGATGTTGTTCAGGAAGCGATTACCCGTTTCAGTGTTGAAGATACCCTCTTCTTCAAATGCTGAGAACGCATCTGCCGATAGCACTTCTGCCCACAGGTAGCTGTAGTAGCCCGCGCTGTAACCACCAGCAAAGATATGACCAAAGCTGTGTGAGAAACGGTTCCAATCTAGGCTTGGCAGTACCGACACCTTAGACTTAACATCCGCTAGCGTTTCTAGTACGCGAGCACCCACTTCAGGGTCGTATTCTGTGTGTAGCGTGAAATCGAACAAACCAAGCTCTAGCTGACGCAGGATAAACATCGCAGATTGGAAGTTCTTCGCCGCTAGCATCTTCTCTAGCATCTCTTTTGGTAGCGCTTCACCCGTTTCGAAGTGACCAGAGATGAACGACAGCGCTTCTTCTTCCCAACACCAGTTTTCTAGGAACTGACTTGGTAATTCAACCGCATCCCAAGGCACGCCATTGATACCCGCAACTGCGCCCGCTTCTACTTGCGTCAGCATGTGGTGGATACCGTGACCGAATTCGTGGAACAAGGTCACCACTTCATCGTGAGTAAACAGTGCTGGCTTATCACCAACTGGCTTATTGAAGTTACACGTTAGGTAAGCAACCGGGGTCTGTAGCTCGCCAGATTCGGTAATGCGACGACCACGACAGTCATCCATCCAAGCGCCACCACGTTTGTGTTCACGTGCGTATAGATCTAGGTAGAAGCTACCACGCAGTGTTCCAGTCGCATCAAAGATATCAAAGAAGCGCACTGACTCATGCCAAGTGTCTACGCCTTGACGCTCTGTTACCGACATACCAAACACGCGGTTCAGTACCTCAAACAGACCTGAAACCACATTAGATTCTGGGAAGTAAGGACGAAGCTCTTCATCAGAGATCTCGAACAGTTTCTGTTTTTGTTTCTCACTGTAGTAAGCGATGTCCCACAGGTTTAGCTCAGAGACACCAAATTCTTTCTCAGCAAACTGGCGTAGCTCTTCAACTTCTCGCTCACCTTGCGGTTTGGCTTTTACTGCTAGGTCGTTTAGGAAGCCAAGCACTTGGTCTGGCGTTTCTGCCATCTTAGTCGACAGTGATTTTTCGCTGTAAGTACTGAAACCAAGCATGCGCGCGATCTCGTGGCGCAGCTTAAGTTGCTCGGTGATGATCTCAGTGTTGTCCCACTTACCTGCGTTTGGACCGCGATCTGAAGCGCGCGTTACGTACGCTTCATAAAGCTCTTTACGCAGTTCTTGGTTATCACAGTAGGTCATCACAGGTAGGTATGATGGGATATCTAAAGTCAGTAGGTAGCCTTCTTGCTCTTTAGACTCAGCCGCCGCTTGAGCTGCCGCCAGTGCTGATTCAGGCATACCTGCCAGCTCAGCTACGTCTGTGATCTGCTTGCTCCAACCCATGGTTGCATCAAGCACGTTATTTGAGAATTGAGAGCCTAACTCAGACTGGCGCTTGCTGATCTCGCCGTAACGATGCTGTTCATCTGCAGGTAAGCCAATGCCCGACAATTCAAAGTCGCGCAGTGCGTCGGTAATAGTTTTTTGTTGAGCTCGGTTCAGTGCAGAGAATGCTTCACTCGCCTTGACCGCTTTATACGCTTCGAACAAGCCTTTGTGTTGGCCAACCCAAGTGCCGTATTCAGATAGCACAGGTAAGCAGCTCTCATACGCTTCACGCAGTTCGTCACTGTTCACGACAGAGTTCATATGGCTTACAGGTGACCAAATGCGACCTAAACGATCATCCACTTCTTCAATTGGAGCAACTAGGTTGTCCCAGCTTGGTGAAGTATTACCTTCAAGTACTTGTTCTATCTTGTTGCGACACGCTTCAATCACTTGCTCAACTGCAGGCTTTACGTGCTCTGGCTTGATCTGTGAAAACGGAGGTAAGTCCGTGAAGGTTAATAGCGGATTAGACATATAAACATTCCTTTGGCTTTAGAGACTTTCGTCTTTTTTGTAATGAGGTCGTCTTACAGTCATCAGGCTAAAGTTCGCCCTAAAAAATCACCTGCGAATAGTTATTAAATAGTGCCCATAAAGGCAAATTTCAATAGTAGAACCAATAACTAACTGCAGATAGCTGACGACTGTCCCTGAATTGTTCGAGAATTTATGGTCCATTGAGGGTTATAATAGTCTGATTAACCCCACCTACACTAACCACACTCTAATTCGAGAGTGTTACGAGAGTTTAATTTGTTAAGTTATCGCCACAGCTTCCACGCAGGTAACCATGCCGACGTAGTAAAGCATATCGTACAGAGCCTTATTCTTAATTCTTTGAAACAAAAGGATAAGCCTTTTGTTTATCATGACACTCACTCTGGTGTAGGTCGTTACGACTTAACGCATGAATGGTCTGAAAAAACCGGTGAATACAAGCAAGGTATTGCTCGTGTGTGGGAGCAAACAGACCTTCCTGAAGACATTCAAAGCTACCTTGAGTCTATTTCCATTCTCAATAATGGCGAGAAACTGCGTTACTACCCGGGTTCTCCACGTGTTGCACGTGCACACCTGCGTGACCAAGACCGCATGGTACTGACTGAGCTTCACCCAGCCGATCACCCGCTGCTTGAGCAAGAGTTCCACCGTGATCGTCAGGTATCTATCTACAAAGAAGATGGTTTTAAGCGCTTAAAGGGCAGCCTGCCACCAAAAGAACGTCGTGGTTTAGTACTGATCGACCCGCCTTACGAGCTGGCAAAAGAGTACCGTGATGTCGTGACTGCAATCGCTCAAAGCCACAAGCGCTGGGCAACCGGTATCTACGCAATTTGGTACCCGGTAGTAAATCGCTGTGATATCGAAGATATGATCGAAGGTCTCGAAGGCTTAGGCATCAACAAGATTCTACAAATCGAACTTGGCGTATCACCAGACACCAACGAGCGTGGCATGACGGCATCAGGCATGATCGTGATTAACCCGCCTTGGAAGCTAGAAAGCCAAATGAAAGAGATTCTTCCATTCTTGAAGGAAGCAATTGCGCCAGCGACCGGTCACTTCAAAGTAGAGTGGATCGTACCCGAGTAATCTCGAACTTAACGTCATGCTCTGACAAATATTAAGCAGATTGTGACGTACACGAATAAATTTTAAACAGGGAGATTGAGTTCAACCGATCTGCCCTCAATATAATAATTAGACAATTTAAGAATCTATAGGACGTAGGTGTTCAGTGCGCTCACTGTACCCACAGCCTTCAATAAATGGAGAAAGTAATGGCGACTCATTTTGATTACATCTGTATCGGCGGCGGTTCAGGCGGCATCGCATCAGCAAACCGCGCAGCAATGCACGGTGCAAAGGTTGCACTTATCGAAGCTCAAGACCTTGGTGGTACTTGTGTAAACGTTGGTTGTGTTCCTAAAAAGGTAATGTGGCACGGCGCTCAAGTTGCTGAAGCGATCAACCTATACTCTGAAGATTACGGCTTCGACGTTGAAGTAAAAAGCTTTAACTGGAGCAAGCTGATTGAAAACCGCCAAGCGTACATTGGTCGTATCCACCAATCTTACGACCGCGTACTAGGTAACAACAAAGTAAACGTAATCAAAGGCTTTGCTAAGTTCGTTGATGAAAAGACAGTTGAAGTGAACGGTGAACACTACACAGCAGATCACATCCTGATCGCGGTAGGTGGTCGTCCAACAATTCCAAACATCCCAGGTGCAGAATACGGCATCGACTCAAATGGCTTCTTCGACCTAATGGAGCAACCAAAACGCGTTGCGGTTATCGGTGCTGGCTACATCGCAGTTGAGATCGCAGGTGTACTAAGCGCACTAGGCACAGAAACACACTTGTTCTGTCGTAAAGAATCTCCACTACGTAGCTTCGATCCAATGATCATCGAAACGCTAGTAGAAGTAATGGAAGCAGAAGGTCCAACACTTCACACGCACTCAGTGCCTAAAGAAGTTGTGAAAGAAGCGGATGGCACACTGACTCTACACCTAGAGAACGGCAACACTCAAAACGTTGACCACCTAATCTGGGCGATCGGTCGCCACCCAGCAACTGACGCTATCAACCTAGCATCAACTGGCGTTGCAACTAACGACCGTGGCTACATCAAAGTAGACGAGTTCCAAGCAACTAATGTTCCTGGCATCTACTGTGTTGGCGACATCATGGAAGGCGGTATCGAGCTAACTCCTGTTGCTGTTAAAGCAGGTCGTCAGCTTTCTGAACGTCTATTCAACGGTCAAACCAACGCAAAAATGGACTACAAGCTAGTGCCTACTGTTGTATTCAGCCACCCACCTATCGGCACGATCGGTCTTACGACCCAAGAAGCTGAAGAGAAGTACGGCAAAGACAACATCAAGGTTTACACATCGGGCTTCACTGCGATGTACACAGCAGTAACCAAGCACCGTCAACCTTGTAAGATGAAGCTAGTATGTACTGGCGAAGAAGAGACTGTCGTTGGCCTACACGGCATCGGCTTCACGGTTGATGAAATGATTCAAGGCTTCGGCGTTGCAATGAAGATGGGCGCAACCAAAGCAGACTTCGACTCTGTTGTGGCAATTCACCCAACGGGCAGCGAAGAGTTTGTTACCATGCGTTAATCGCAGATCATAAGATTAAAGATAGAAGCAGGCTTAGGCCTGCTTTTTATTAACCAGCTTGAACAAAAAAAGAACGCACAAAGCACTGATATATAAAAAATTATAAAAGATTGTCAAATCTCAGCAAAATCTATAGCTCGTACTTATAGAATCCCGTTCATAATAATTCTTGAACAAGCGACAATGTCAGTAGCCAACACCCATATAACCGATCTTTTTTATCAATTATTGGACCTATCTGAGGCAGAAAAAACAAAATATCTAAAAGAATTAAAAGCACACCAAGTCGATCTATATGACAAGATTTATCCCTTTATCTGCACCTCAGAGCTAGAGCCTATTACACATATATTTGGTGTAGGCGCCCTCCAAGCTACAAACAAAAAAGCGACTTATTCTGATACATACATTGATAAGTACCACCTGTCTTACGAAATAGGTCGTGGAGGTATTGGTGTTGTCTATGCTGCTACTCGAGTGGATAAGACATTCCATCAAGATCTTGCCATAAAACTCATTCAACCCGCTTTATCTCACCTCATAGATAAAGAGTATCTGTTTCAAGAAGCACAAGCGCTTGCGACGTTGAATCACCCATATATAACCAAGGTGATCGATGGAGGGACACATGAAGGGTCTGTTTATATTGTAATGGAACACATAAAAGGTTGTACCCTTAGTGAATACCTTGCTACGTATGCATTAAACAAAACAAAGAAGCTCAATCTATTTTTAAAGATATGCGCTGCTATCTCACACGCACACAAACACCAAGTTCTGCATACCGATTTAAAGCCAGAAAATATATTAATCGATTGTGAAGGTCACCCGAAGATACTCGACTTTAATTTAATGAGAGGAATCAGTGACCAATTATCTGCTTTCCCAATCACAATCAATGCCTACAGTCATGACTACGCTAGTCCAGAGCAAATCAGCGGAAGCCCTCCCACAGTCCAATGCGATATTTACGCTCTAGGAAAGATCTTAAAATTCATGTTTCCTAAACTACCGATAAGTCAGGGGGATCTAAACTGCATAATTCAAAAAGCGACACGACGCCACGCCTTACTGCGCTATTCGAGCACCAATGAACTCTATAACGACATTACGCAGCTGATCGCTTGTCGTCCAATCTCCGCATATCAAGACCAACCATTTTATTCCGCTCTGAAGCTATGCCAACGCCGTCCAATTCAATGCGCCTTATCTACTGTGCTCATTTGGTGTGGTGTAGGTTTCTACACGCCTTTGATCAAAAAAAACCAACAACTTCAGATAGAAAAGCGCGCTTCAGAAAGAGTCACAAGGCAATTTGTCCGAACGCTTTCTCAAATAAAAGAGAGCCCTAAGTCGAAAGTATCGATCAATACAGTACTAAAACATACCCATAAAGCGGTTTTAGGCGATCCTGGTATACCAAAAAAAACAAAGATGAAACTGTTACGAATCATTGCCCCACAAACAACTAGGACAGAATCAACAAAAGGAAACTGCTAACCATGAGTAACCAACTGACTGATATAGAGTCGATCATCAGAGATTGGAAAGCGGGGCATAAATGGGCAGAACAGAAACTCTATCGCTTCGCTTACGCCCACCTCTACGATCTCGCTCAAAAAGAGAGAAAAAGGAGCACGACCAAGCATGAGCAAAAGTGTTGGGTCTCTTGGAATAGCATCAACAACACAACGGCGTTAGTTCACGATGCTTACCTAAAGCTCTCTTTTGCTGATACTCAATCAATAAAAGACACTCGTGATTTTCTGTTAATAGCAGCAAAAATCATGCGACAAATACTCATCGATAACGCTCGACGTCAACAAGCACAGAAACGCCAACTCCCCACAAAAGTTCCCCCTCAAGAAGAAAGGCATTTCGAGCAGCTAATTATTATGGATAAGGCTGTTGACCACTTTACTTTGAATTACCCAAGGCAATCACAAGCATTCAAACTGAAATACCTTATGGGGCTTCAAACTCAAGAAATTAGCCAGCTACTAACCTGTAGCGACAGCCTAATTGAAAAGGATTTAAAGTTTTCTCGCTGTTGGTTAACGAGGAAAATAAACACGCAGCACAACCCAATTTATTGAAAATAATTTACGGTATTTCACTCAAATTTCGTGTCTTGTGAAATCCATTCTACAAAGGTAAAAACGCCACAGATCTTAATTAACCTAAAAATAATTACTCTTCAGAGTAAGGATAAAAAATGAAAAAGGTAACGTTATTAGCGGCTGCGGTGGCACTAGGCTTAACAGGTTGTGGGAGTGATAGCCCCCATACGAGTAATACCCCTGGCAATGATGGTACTCCTCCTGGCGGCAATTCAGGTGATAAATCGAGTAGTATTGTAGTAAAGGGGTTTGATGGCTACTTCCATAACGCCGTAGTGTTTGCTGATGTGGACGACAACGGGAAACTGAATCTAGACATCGATACTGTGTTCGGTCTAACAGACGAAAACGGTGAATTAACACTACCGAAAAATACAGAGGTCAAACACAGCCTAGGTTTACAAACACTCCGTCCTGGCGATGTAACTCCAGAGCTGGCTCAGAAACTGAGTACTCTTCCTGACAATACAAAATCACTGGATAAACTGTTAGATCTATATACAAGAGATATGGACCTTCCGGACCAACCTATGTCCAACGCTGTCGTACTGCGCACACCAAAGGTTGATGGCAGTGAAGGTGTCGTTATATCTCCAATTACCGATCTAGTCGCTATCGAGATGCGCAAAAATAACAGCACACTTGAAGCTGCCGTATCAGCAGTAAGTAGCAACCTTGGGGGCACAGAAGAAGCACCGATTGATCTTTTCTCTGACTTTGTCGAAGACTCTAAGAGCAACCTGCAGAGTGCTCGACTTCATAAAACTGCGCAGATCCTTACGGAGTCAAAAGCGAAAAACCCTTCAGAATACGAAAAACAAATTGAGATAATCACGGACACGGCTACTGAAAAATCAGAAGAAATCGTTACAGAAGACAATATGGGCGATGAGAACCTGGTAAACGACAGGCCAATCATTGATCCAACTGAGCCAGAGACCGCTATTCGCAACTTTAAGTTGTTAGTTAATCCATCAGCAGCATCAGCGATCCAGAAACAGATCCATACACTCAAAATTACCGAAACAGATACTGTTTTAGAAACAATTGAAGTACCAAACAATCTTTTTGAAGATAAGTATTCAGTAGACGGTGCTCTAACTCCGGTAAGGCCTAGCGTTAAAATTGATGGAGAAGGAGAGATCACTGCTGAGCTTGACGAAACTGGTACTACGTTAACACTATCAAGTTCAGGCTCATTGGAGAATCCGCAACGCAGTTACACAATTACGTTTGAAGCTGAAGACAAGGATACACAAGATGAAGATGCGAAAGTAACCAGTACACTGCGTACTACTTTTTCATTCAATGTTGATCTACTCAACACACCTCCAAGCGTTGTGGATGCGGAAGAAACACGAATCCAGACTGAAATTGTATCTACATGGAATCTAATCCAAGGTGCCCAGTTTACCGGAGAGATCCCAGTAGATACGTTGTTTGAAGATCGTGAAGATTCTCACCTAACATACACAACAAATATCGACAGTGCGGTTCCTGGTCTTAAATCTGAGTACGATTCAGTATCTGGCGTAATTCACATAACGGGTTACCCAACAAAGGTTAATAGCAACAAGGTAAACTTCACCATTCATGCTGATGATGGTCACACTTCCACCTTCTTAGCGTCTGCACCAGCGAACTTTACCGCGCCTCCTATTCAAGCTGGCAGCATCAGTATTAATGAAGAGTTAGAAGCAGATATACAAGCACAAATTACGACGCAATGGTCACTGACTGTTGGTAAAGACTTTGAAGAAGCTTTCAGCGTTGCAAATCTTTTTAGCTCAAAGGTTTCGGGCGATATTGAATACTACGCTCACTATGCTCCACATGATAATGAAACGCCAAGCAACCCGATTCCGGGAGTCTCAGTAAATGTTGATAGCTCGGGCTTAGTAACATTAAGTGGACGCCCAACATCAGAGACCAATAATGTTGTTCTGTATATCGCACAAGGGATCAACTTCTCTGGTGGTGAGGAGAACGATATTGAATCAGAAATGGTAACGTTTAGATTGCCTAACGTTCAGCCAGGAGATGTTACACCTCCCACAACATCTATCGAAGACCAATATTTGTATCAATCAGCACTAGAAAACTACAATGATGAAGGTACAGGCTTAGCTTGTGAGGTTCGATATTTCGATTCAGAAACACAAACGCTCTACGCATACACTCGTACTCAAGACAGCTTTACTTCTTGCCCTGAGATTAATACTTCGTCGTCTCCTGCTAACAACAATAATTTTGAGTCACTTGGTTCATACACTATTGATGCTAGTGGGGGGTATGTACTTAATATCAATGATGGTGATGAATCATTCACTATTCGCTATAGTGCTCAAAAGTACCAAGACTACTTTGTGTTCCAAAATACAGAAACTTTCGACTATTCAATTGACGACAAAGTAGAAAGTATGACTTTTGAGGAAATGCACCCTGCCTATACTACTCCACAACAGTTGAATGCCTTAATATCTCAACGCATTACTGATGGCGTTACTGATGACGTATGGGTTGAAGGTACTCTTCATTATATTGACCAAAATGGCAACATTAATGATATGGATGTTGACGCAGCTATGAATGATGTAGATGACAATTGCACTGATACTAACATGTGTGAGAGTGGTGTATCAGATGCAGACATTTACCTTAAAATGAGCTGTGAAGAAGTAAAAGCAAACTACACATTCGACGTGTACTCAATGTCGGGAACACCGTTTTCCTGGGAAGTGCAGTACTTTGATTCTGCGAAAAATAACAGCTGTGGTATCGATTTTACTTCTATCACTCCAATCACGAGCGGTATTAGAACCATTCATGGTGAAGTGAAAGAAGAAAAACTTGGTAAATTTGCAGACATCCTGTTTAGTTTCGCAAGATAAAGTTGAATTAGTTCAACATATAATTTAACTAACATTAAGCCTTGTCGCTCTCGACAAGGCTTTTTTATGCGTACGATCTGAACCTTCAGCGGAAATTCCGCGTACGAAAAACAAACCAACACTAAAAGAGCGGAGCTCATTATGAATCTACTAATTGAATCATTTGAAGGCGGGATCTACTTGGCTTACCAAGTTATTGGCGAGCAAAAGCAATTAATTAAAGATGACCACCAGCATCCTATGAAGTTTTTGAGTGTTAACCAAGCACGCGATCACTTTAGCGACCAAGGTGTCGCATCAGCTATGCTGGTTCATAACAGCGCCTACGACGAAATGTGTGGTGAACACTGTGGTAGCACACAACCTTTCGAGATTGATTTGAAGTGGAGTTAAATCAACCTCAAATCAATCGCGATAAAAATTGAAAGGCTTGCATCAATGCAAGCCTTTCTTATGGGATTGACTTTCCCTTTTAACCACTTAGATTAGCGCGATGTCCGTTTAAGTCTTCGTTTAATGTTCTGCTCTTTCACTACAAAGTCGAACAGCGGAGCGAACAGGTTGGCGAACAAGATAGCCAGCATAATGCCCTCTGGATAAGCAGGATTGAGCACTCGGATACCGACCGTCATAACACCAATCAAGATCCCGTAAGCCCACTTACTCTGATTGGTAAACGCGGCAGATACAGGGTCTGTTGCCATGAAGAAGGTACCAAACGCTACACCACCCAACACAAAGTGCCAGTAGAACGGCATCGAAAACATCGTGTTGGTTTCTGACCCTATCCAATTCATCAAGCTAGATGTCACAACGAGACCAATAATCACACCGGCGACAATGCGCCAAGAAGCTATCTTCATCGCTATCAGAATCAACCCCGTCAGCATGATAAGCAGTGACGACACCTCACCCATCGAACCTGGAATATTACCGATAAAGGCATCCATCCAAGTGATCGCCTCGCCAGTCATGTTATTGATCAGTGACGTGCTGCCGCCTTCATACCATTGACTCAGTGGTGTCGCGCCTGAATAGCCGTCAGCGGCAACCCACACAAGCCCACCCGACATGTTGGCTGGATAGGCGAAATAGAGAAACGCGCGGCCTGCAAGGGCTGGGTTCAAGAAGTTTCGTCCTGTACCACCGAACAGCTCTTTGGCGACAACGATACCAAAGGTGATACCTAAAGCGGCTTGCCAAAGCGGGATGGTTGGCGGGAGGATGAGTGCAAACAGCACAGAGCTAACAAAAAAGCCTTCATTAACTTCGTGCTTACGTACAACGGCAAACAACACCTCCCAAAAACCACCGACCACAAACACCGTGGCATAAACGGGTAGAAAATAGAGTGCACCAAGCAACATCTGACTTGCCCAGCCACTTGCCATCAATGACTGCGCATCACCAAATGCCCACGACAGACGCCAGCTACTCTCGATAACCGAGGCAAGTTCATTTAATTGATAACTGGAGGTTAGTGCGAGGACGCTTTGGTGTCCGACGTTATACATCCCCCAGAACATTGCCGGGAAGGTCGCCAACCACACCAGAATCATGATGCGCTTTAGGTCAATGCTGTCACGAACATGGGTTATGCCGCGATTTACGTTGCCGGGTGTATAAAATATTGTCGCGAAAGCCTCATACACTGGGTAGAGCTTTTCGTACTTCCCTCCGGCTTCAAAGCGTGGAGCCACGTCTTCTAATCGTTTTTTTAAACTCATAATCTCAATCACCTTATTGCTTGAGTTATGGTTTTCTACGCATCAGCCGCGCTATTTGAACAATTTTTAACGATTTTTAATCAAATTCGTCTTGAAGAACGAGTGTCTAAAAGTCGAACCGATGTCGAAAAAGAGAGGCGTATAAACAACAAAGCCCCAGCAATGGCTGAGGCTTATTTGGTTTGGTAACGGTCGTCGTTACTTAACGCACATCACATTAAGCAATGAAGAACCTTTCAACTGGTTGACGTTACCGTTGGTAAACAGACCTTTCTTATCTGCGCCCCAATAAGGGAGATGCATTGGCCAGTTCTGTTTTTCCATAACCTTTGAGCTCAAGATGCTTTGCCATTGCTTCTCACTCATCAGCTTCATGTTGACCTGATTACACACCAATTCAGCGCTATCGTAATCTAGGCGGCTCCAAGGCTTACCTTGCTCCATGTAGAACTGTTGTTGATGATCTAGAAGGTAAGGAATAGCATATTGGCTACCCGCAATGTCTGCTTTCACGCGAATCTCGATCTCTAGATCATTGTCTGAACTCGCGTTACCGCTTGGTAGCGTCTGAATTGCTGCAGCGCTCGCTACCGCCGCCACTTGCTTAGTAGCCACAGGTTTCGGTGCAGGCTTAGCTTCTACTTTTGCAGGAGCCTTGTGCGTCACCGCTTTTGGCTCTGCTGGTTTTGCCACAATAGGCTGTGATGAGGTTTTCGACTTATCGACCATACGAATAAAGGCTTCACCGTAACCAGAAACCTTACGCACCTGAGCTAGGTCTTTTCTCGCATCAGAGAAGGTAGAATAAGGTCCGATTAAGCAACGGTAGTCTCCGCCTTCCGGCTTCATCCAAACGTTGGTCGAGATCTTCTCATACAGAGGCTTTGCTCGGCTCAGTGACAAAGGCTTGTTCAGCAGGCCACATTGAACCCAAAACAGTTCGTTATCTGAATGACGTTTTGGTGCTTTACTGCCCCACACGCCCTTACCGATCGGACATGATTGCTCTAGCTGTGGTAATTGGTTGGTGCTTGCCTGAGTTGCATCACATAGAACCGACTCTGCATTCACTTGGCTCGATACCAAAAGAGATGCAGCGATAAGTCCCATACGATAATTTCTCGTCACAGCACGACATACAGCATTCATTGTCAATTTCATAACCACCACTTAAACCCTTGCGGGCTAATTATTACCGAATCTATGTCGATAAAACATGAATTCCATTTTAACTATTATTGACACTGTCAATAATACTAAGTTCCAGATCCATTAAGCAAAAAAAGAGCCGTAATTGCTTACGGCTCTTAATTTAGTGACTTTTTTTACTAAAAATCAAACCGGGCTATCACCCTTTATAAATTTTCGGGTTAAACACGTCACGTAACCAGTCGCCTAATAGGTTAATAACGAGAACCAATGTTACCAAAAGCACACCTGGGAATGCTGTGATCCACCATGCTCCTGAGAAAATGTAGTTAAAACCAGTACTGATCAGGGCACCGAGTGATGGTTGGTCTACCGGAAGACCTAAACCTAGGAAAGAAAGTGCCGCTTCTGACATGATGGCATTTGCCACCTGTACCGTAGAGATAACCAAAATCGGTGATAAACAGTTAGGCAGAATATGGCGGAACATGATGCGAGGCGCTCTAAAGCCCATCACACGTGCCGCTTCTACGTACTCTTTCTTCTTCTCTGCCAATACCGATGCACGAATCGTACGAGCATACTGCGGCCATTCAGCAATACCGATGATCACCACCAGCATAACAACCGCATATT
The DNA here is from genome assembly GCF_041474275.1 of Vibrio sp. 10N.222.52.B7. Lineage (NCBI taxonomy): Bacteria > Pseudomonadati > Pseudomonadota > Gammaproteobacteria > Vibrionales > Vibrionaceae > Vibrio > Vibrio sp. 10N.222.52.B7. Next base: position 59,555 of record NZ_JBFRTU010000037.1, read on the forward strand.
GCGCGTAGAAGTCACTACCGAAACTCGCCTTAAAGATGGCCGAGACAATGATCGCAACCATCATGGTTGAGAACGAAAGCTGAACATCGGCAAAACGCATCAAGAAGCTATCAATACGACCACCGAAGTAACCTGCAGACAGGCCAATGATGATACCGAGAGTCAGCTGAAGACCTACCGCTAGGAAACCGATCGTCAATGACAGACGCGAGCCGTAAAGCATCGTAGATAAGATATCACGACCCTGCTCATCAGTACCCAGTAGGAAGCGTTCTTCGCCGTCTTCCATCCAAGATGGTGGCAACTCAGAATCCATGATGTCGATAGACGTCACGTCATACGGGTCTGTTGGCGCTAGAATCGGTGCCGCTAATGCCATAACAAGGAAAGCTGCAAAGATAGCGAAGCTCACCATTGCCACTTTATCGCGTAAGAAGTAGTACAGAATGTCTGACTGCTTGAATCGCTCCCAACGAGATGGAGCTGTTGTTGTGTGTTCCATGATTATGCTCCTTTCCCTGTAATGTTCACTGTTGGGTTAATGATGCCGTAAAGCAGGTCAACAATGGTGTTCGTTACTACGAAGATCAGGCCAACGAAGATAACGTATGCGGTTATCAGTGGAGTATCCACTCGGTTAATCGCTTCAAGGAATAGGAAGCCGGTACCCGGCCACTGGAATACAGTTTCAGTCAGAATGGTGTATGCCACCATCGTACCGATTTGAACACCACCTACCGTTAGTACAGGTAGCATTGTGTTCTTCAAAGCGTGTTGGTAGTAAATCTTGTTCAGCGCTAGGCCTTTTGCTTTACCAAACTTGATGTATTCAGAGCTAAGAACCTCGAGCATTTCAGAACGTACTAGACGAATGAATAGCGGCAGCATGATAGATGCTAGAGCAATACTCGGCAGCACTAAGTGTGCAAGGCCATCGAGCGTTAAGAAACCAGACTCCCAGCCAAACCAGTTTGCGGTCTCACCACGTCCAAACGACGGCAGCCAACCTAACTCAATAGAGAATACATACATCAACATGATTGCGGTTAAGAAAACAGGCACAGAAATGCCGATACTACTGCCCGCCATCACCAGTTTAGTGAAGAAGCTTTTTGGGTGTATTGCAGAATAAACGCCAAGTGGAATCGACAGACAAACAATGATCAGAGAAGCGCCGAACACAAGCTCAAGCGTTGCGACTAGTTTATCTAAGATTACGTCCACAGCTGGGCGTTTAAAGAAATATGAAGTACCAAGATCACCTTGTAGAGCTGCGCCCACAAAGCGAGTGTATTTTGTAATGAAGGGATCATTTAAGCCGAGTTCATCACGCAGCGCTTGACGCTCCGATTCTGAAACAGATTGACCGACTAACTCACGCAACGGGTCGCCCAGGTTATCCTGAATGGCAAACGCCACCAAACTGATCACAAACATCACTATCAGTGCCTGAAACAGGCGCTTGACCAGAAACGTAACCATTCCTTGCCCCTTATCTATCCATGACTATCTAGTCGAAATCCGCGACTAGATAACAAAATTCAGTCTTAAAAAAGGTATTTAGCCAGACTGAAGGAAGACCAAATACCGAAACTTAAATCTATATCTTAATAATTTGAGAGCCTGAAAAGCTTCAGGCTCTCGATTCTAGCAAGCTAGATTATTTTACAACTAGGTCGCCGAAGTAAGGCATAACCATTGGGTTTACTACGTCTGCTGCACCAACGTTAGACTTCGCGCCCCACGCTTCACTTTGCCAGTGTAGCGGTACGAATGCTGCGTCGTTGTAAAGTGTTGCTTCAACGCCTTTCAGCATTTCAGCACGCTTAACTGGGTCAGTTTCAGTGTTAGAAGCTTCTACGATCGCATCCATTTCTGGGTTTGAGTAGCCAGAACAGTTGTATTGACCACGGCCAGTCTCTTCGTTACGAGTCATAGTTAGGAACTCGTTGAAGTTAGCTGAATCTTCTGTATCTGAGTGCCAGCCGATCATCATCATGTCTGCTGAACATAGGTCAAACTCAGGCCAGTACTGTGCTTTAGGCATAGTTTTAAGATCAACTTTGATACCAATCTTAGACAGCATTGCCGCAGACGCTTGCGCTACTTTCGCATCGTTCACGTAACGGTTGTTTGGAGCCATCATAGTTAGCGTAAAGCCATCTTCGTAGCCCGCTTCTTTCATCAGCTCTTTCGCTTTTTTCAGATCGTAACGAGGAACTAGGTCTTCGTTGTGACCCGCGTAGCCTGTTGGGCTTTGCTGACCAGCTGCTGTTGCGAAGCCTTTCATGATCTTCTTAACGATACCTTCGTTGTTGATTGCGTGAACAATCGCCTGACGAACGCGAACATCTTTAAGTGCTTCGTTGCTGTTTTGGTTCATTTGGAACGTGATGATACGAGTACCAGGTAGCGTCACTAGATCGATGTTCTTAGCGTTTTTAACACGCTTGTGATCGTTTGGTGCTACTGGGTGAATCATATCAACGTCGCCAGAAAGAAGTGCTGCAACACGTGTCGCGTCTTCTTTGATTGGCACAAGTGTTAGCTTGTCTACGTTGCCTTCAGTTTCTGTGTCCCAGTAATCGTTGAAACGCTCGAACGTTACTTTAACGCCTTGCTCACGCTGCGTTACGATAAATGGACCAGTACCTGAAACGTTAGTCGAAGCAAACGAGTTACCGTGCTTAACTAGCTCAGACTTGTCTTTACCTTCCGCTGTTTGGCCAGAGTAGAACTTGCTGTCCATTGGGAAGATGTAAGTTGCTGTTTGTAGTACTAGTGGGTAAGCCGCTTTTGATACTAGCTCAACTGTGTAGTCATCCACTTTTACCATTTTTTCGTATGGCGTGAAGATAGACTTAAAGTCTGGAGAAGCTTGTAGACGTTCAAAAGTCCACACAACATCATCAGCAGTCAGTTCGTTACCAGAGTGGAATTTCACACCTTTACGTAGGTTGAAGCGGAAAGTCGTTTCATCAACACGCTCCCAGCTAGATGCTAGGCGGCCTTCAAAATCCATCTCTTGAGTGAAACGTACTAGAGGGTCAAACACCATGTGAGACATTTGCAGTGTGCCACCAGACAGCTGCTCGTGCGGGTCAAGTGATACTGGGTCAGCTGCGTAGCCAACGGTAATATCTGCTGCTGCTGCACTAAAGCTTAGGCCAGCTGCCATTAAAGCTACTGCTAATTTGCTTTTCATGGTTTTCATTGCATAACTCCTTCATGCGGGAATCCAGATCCCTAGTTGTTGTATTTGCGTCTGTTTATTGTTGTTAGCAAGCTAAACTCCAGCCTGCTGATTTTTATACCGCGGCTTGTGCCACTGCTTTTTCTTCTCTTAAGCCTGTAAATTCAGGCATTAAAGAAATCAGTTGTTTGCTGTATTCATGCTGAGGTGATTGGAACAGCTGCTCCGTTGGCGCAACCTCCAATAATGTCCCCATCTGCATCACACCAACACGGTCACACATTTGGCGAATAACCGGTAGATCGTGACTGATGAACAGCATGGTTAGGTTTAGCTCGTCTTGTAAGTCTTTTAGTAGGTTAAGAATCTGAGCCTGTACCGACACGTCCAGTGCCGATGTTGGTTCATCACAAATCAAAAGACGTGGGCGAGTCGCCAAAGCGCGAGCGATAGAAATACGCTGACGTTGACCACCTGAGAATTCGTGTGGGTACTTCACCCCAGCCATTTTGCCTAAACCCACGTGCTCTAGCAGGTCGTTCACGATCTGACGAGTTTCATTTTCGTTGCGAGTAAGCTTATGGAATCGGATAGGTTCAGCAATGATGTCGAATATCTTCATTCGAGGGTTCATTGATGTGTAAGGGTTTTGGAAAACCATCTGCATTTGACGACGCATAGGGCGACGTTCTTTTTCAGATTTCAGACCAGTAAGATCAACGCCTTCAAACGTTACCTTGCCTGAGTTTGGTGCGTACAAGCCAGCAATCACACGAGCAATCGTTGATTTACCTGAACCTGATTCACCTACTAAACCAAACGTCTCACCTTCATGCACTTCAAAGCTCACGTTGTTTGATGCTTGAACGTACTCACGACGGCTCTCAAAGAAAGAATCTTTGGTAGTAAAGCGTAAGTTTACGTTCTCAACGTTCAACAGAGGGCCAGTGTAATCACGGTGATCTTGGCTTTGACCTAACCAGTGGTTCTTCACATCCAATGGTTCCATCTCTTGTGCTTCTTCGATGTAGCTAACAAGAGGGAAACGATCGAGTTTGCGATCCGAACGAGGAACCGCAGAGATAAGACTGTGTGTATATGGGTGCTCAGGAGTACCCAGAACTTTCGCTGTTGGGCCAAACTCAACTAAGTCACCACGATACATAACGGCTACGCGGTCGGTAACGTTAGATACCACGCCCATGTCGTGCGTGACCAACATGCAACCTACGTTCTTCTTAATACATAGGTCGCGAATCAAACCCAAGATCTGGTCTTGGATAGAAACATCCAGTGCTGTTGTTGGTTCATCTGCGATGATTAGGTCAGGTTCACCTGCCAATGCGATCGCGATAACCACACGCTGACGCATACCGCCAGAGAATTGGTGAGGGTACTGCTTTAAACGGTTTTCTGGTTGTGGGATACCCACTTGGTTCATCAAGTCTAATGAGCGCTGGTAGGCTTCTTGATCCGAAACCTTCATGTTGGCATGAATCGTCTCTTTTAACTGCTGTTCTACTGTGAATAGAGGGTTAAGAGAAGTCATTGGGTCTTGGAAGATAAAACCAATCTTTGAGCCGCGAACAGAACGCATCTGTTCAGGAGATAAACCAGAGACTTTTTCGCCATCCAGAAATACCTCGCCGCTAGCAATGCGGCCAGGAGGGCTCAGCAAATCGATCACAGCATTACCTACTGTTGATTTACCTGCACCAGACTCGCCTACAACACCAACAATCTCACCACGTTCAATGTTGAACGAAAGTGATTTAACTGCGGCGTGAACTCCATGGCGAGATGGGTATTCGATACGAAGATTTTTTACTTCTAAAAGTGACATTACCAGACCTCTACTGCTTTGGCAGCTTTCTGCCCTGTCTGCAAAATTGAATCCATTCTTACCAGAATATTGTTCTGATATTTTATACGGTTGACAATTTGGCAAATAATTCACAGAAAAGCAACAAAAATAGGATAAAAAGTCGACATTAAACGCTTAGCAAGCAAAAGTACCACATAACTATTCACCAAAAGAGCATATAGTAAGAAAAATCAACATTATATTATCGGCAAGAAATACTCACAAACTCCTTACCACTACTTACTTGTAGAGTTAAAGCCGTGCTTCAAAGCAGATCTCACTACCAGTCACTAAAAACAAATAATTATTCCAAAAAACAATTAACACTATAGAAACAAGCGCTAATTTTGTTAATTTGAACAAATAAAACAACCAGATAAACGTTAATTAGCCATACATTTAACCATCTGTATTATTTTGGTAAATACAAAACAGACAAACGAAAGGCCTAATAAATCAGAGGAGTTTTTGAACGACCAAATGCGTACAAAGCTGTCAAATTCAGGCCTTAGTGAGCAAATTTAGGGTCAGGTTTCACTTTTCATAAAAGTCTTTAGACCAAACCCATTAATATGTCGAATTATTGAGCACTCCATTTATATAAAATTAGATATCGATCAGCCCATTTAATAAAGC
>NZ_JBFRTU010000038.1:0-25852 GCF_041474275.1 Vibrio sp. 10N.222.52.B7
GATGAACCAAAAAAAAGCCAGCCTGAAGAGGGGCTGGCTAAAGACAAGATATGCCTTGTCGACATGTAGAAGATTTTCAGTCTAATTTACGAGGGTCAGGTAAATTAAACTGAGGCATCAATTTGATACCCAGAGTGACTTACTACTCTATCGACGAATCTACTCCTAGGAGTGCTTATGCATAAGGGGGGAATTCCCCTATAAATGTTGCTCAATGTGATAATTGAGAACCTAGAGTAAATATTTGGGGTTCTGAGCCTATGACTGGGAGCCTACAGCTCTCGTACTACTCGGAATCCTAGATAGTTCGCTGCCGTTGAAGGCGGTACGTACAGTTCGTTAAACACTTTTGCTTGTTCAGGAGAGAAGCTCCACGCGCCACCTTTCGCTAGGCCTTTCTGAACGGTTGTCCATTCCCATACATTACCCACCATGTCGTAGAAGCCTGTAAAATGTTTTTCGTGTTCGTGTTCGTGTGATTGCTTGTGAAGCCCCTAAATTCGCCGGAACGATTGGTTTTACAATGCCCGTAGTTTGTACGCTCTTGATCATCTTTCCGGAGGCATGATCAAGATGATCGCGGTAATGATCTTCTGTTTATGGTGAGGAAATGACTCTCATGATCATTTACAAATTCATCTTGTGCAGATTTCAGAGTATTATTCTCACTATGTCGATCTGAGTACTTTGCTGTCATGCCAAAACCTTTACCCTTTCCAAACCTAGACTTGTCCCCGCTAGGCCTTACTGGCCCTCGCCCTGCGGAGATCATTACTTTGCCTTCGCATATGGATTGTCACGATCACCACTATTCGCAAGTCGTGATTGGTTTAAATGGTCAGGCGGAATTTGAAGTTTGCGGTAAAGGTAATCTTATCGGGCCGGGTCAAGGTTGTGTGGTAACAGCGAGCTCTGATCATGCTTTCGGTGGGGTGGTTGGTCAGTCGGATATCCTAGTGCTCAATATGCCTGTGCCAACCGATGATGACCCTCTAATGTTAGAGAAGATTAACCAGTTAGAATCATCGAACGTCTACTTCCAATTAGACGCGCAAATTCAAAAGCTTATCCATATGTTGGTGCAAGAAATGCAGGCGAGCCCGGATGATCTATTGTTAAGCCGTGCCTGCAATGACACGGTGATCGCTCTGATGCAAAGGCACATATCGGCATTTGAAACCTCAATTAAAGACTCGCGTTTTGATCTTGAAGCACTGGATCGCTACATCGAGCAACACCTCGCGAATAAGATCTCTGTCGCTCAGCTTGCGGGCAGCGTGTTCTTGGGCGAAAGCCAGTTCCATATGCTGTTCAAAGAGCAAATGGGCATTACCCCTCACCAGTATGTTCTTGGTAAGCGTATCGATCGTTCTCGCCGTTTAATTGAACAGGGTAACCTTAGCCTTGGTCAGGTCGCTGAACTGGCTGGTTTCTCCGGTCAATCTTCCTTTGCTCACACCTTTTCACGCCTTCAAGGCATGTCACCATCCCAATACAAAAAGAAAATTTCTGTTAAATAGTGAAACAAAAGGGCATATTATTTTAAAGTTTCATATGTGACCTTGTGTTTGTTTTGTTAATAAAGCGAGTTTTTAGCAAAAAACTCGGAGTTTTTGACAAGTAATCCTTATATACTCTAAATACACTGCAGCCATTGTAGAGATCCCGAACTCTTTTCGGGTGTGAGATTAAGGAAAACGCATGTTTACAGCTACTGATGTGTTAAAGCCAGAATTCAATGAGCAGTCGCTTGCTGATCTTTGGACGCTTATCTCACCATTATATATGGTGGATGAAACCCAATGGCTAGAGAAACTTCTGCCACTAGCTACCCCTTCTGAGTCTGAAAAGCAGCAAATCACAGACAAAACGACTTCTTTGATCGAAGCTATCCGTGCGGATAAGACTTCTATCCAGATGATCGATGCACTGTTGCTTGAATACAGCTTAGATACTCAAGAGGGCATCTTGCTGATGTGTCTGGCGGAAGCCTTGATGCGTATTCCTGATTCAGCAACGGCTGATGCACTGATTCGCGACAAGCTAAGCGTTGCGGATTGGAAGTCTCACCTAAAGAATTCTGATTCGGTTTTTGTTAACGCTTCAACTTGGGGCTTAATGCTAACAGGCAAGGTGGTTGGACTTTCATCGAACGAGCAGAGTGCTGGACAAGCGGTTAACCGTTTAGTGAACAAGCTTTCTGAGCCGGTAATTCGTAAAGCGATGCACCAAGCGATGAAAGTGATGGGTCACCAATTTGTTCTTGGCCGCAGCATTGCTGAAGCGCAAAAGAACGGTAAGTCGATGCGCGACAAAGGCTTTACCTACTCATACGACATGCTAGGTGAAGCAGCACTGACCACAGCTGACGCAAATAAGTACTTTAAAGATTACCTAATGGCGATTGAAGCCGTAGGTCGAGACACTTATGTCTCTTCAAAATCTAGCCCAGCGCCATCTGTGTCTATCAAGCTTTCTGCACTTCATCCTCGTTACGAAGTGGCGAACGAAGACCGCGTACTGACTGAGCTATGCGACACGCTAGAGCAGTTACTGCGCCGTGCGATTGAGCTTGATGTTGCGATCACGATTGATGCAGAAGAAGCGGATCGCCTAGAGCTTTCGCTTAAGTTATTCGAAAAACTGTATCGCAGCGAGCTAGTGAAAGGCTGGGGCAAGTTTGGTCTGGTTATTCAAGCGTATTCAAAGCGTGCGTTACCGGTTCTAGTTTGGCTAAACCGCCTAGCAAAAGAGCAGGGTGACTTAATCCCACTTCGCCTAGTTAAAGGTGCTTACTGGGATAGTGAGATCAAATGGTCACAACAAGCTGGTTTCGATAACTACCCTGTTTACACTCGCAAAGAAGCGACTGATGTAGCCTACCTAGCGTGTGCGCGTTATCTATTGAGCCCAAGTGTTCGTGGCAATATCTTCCCGCAGTTTGCTAGCCACAATGCTCATACGGTTTCCGCTATTGCAGTGATGACAGACCATAAAGACTTTGAATTCCAACGCTTACACGGCATGGGTGATTCACTTTACAACCATGCAATGGAAGCTTACCAACAGTCGGTACGTATTTACGCGCCAGTTGGTAGCCATAAAGATCTACTGCCATACCTAGTACGTCGTCTGTTAGAGAATGGTGCAAACAGCTCGTTTGTACACCGTTTGGTTGATGCTCGTTGCCCTGTAGCAGAGCTAACACAGCATCCAGTCGACATGCTTTTGGCATTCGATACGTTGAACAACACTAAGATTCCTCTGCCGCCAGCGGTATTCCCTGAGCGTAAGAACTCATACGGTGTGAACATTGATATCGAGAGCGAAGCGCATCAGTTTGAAGAGCAAGTAAAAGGCTTTTTGAACAATCAATGGACTGCTGGACCTGTGATCAACGGCGAATCTCTTGCCGAAAGCATGATCAAGGCTGATCAGAATGTTGAACAAGTAACAGCACCTTACGATCGTCGTATTAGCGTGGGTCAGGTGGCTTTTGCAAACCTTGATCATGTTTCCGCAGCGATCACTGGTGCAGACGCCGCATTTGCTGATTGGAATGCGACATCGGTTGAAACCAAAGCCGCTGCGCTTGAGAAGCTGGCGGATCTGATGGAAGAAAACCTGGCTGAGCTGGTGGCAATTTGTCATCAAGAAGCGGGTAAGACAATTCACGACAGCATTGATGAAGTGCGTGAAGCGGTCGACTTCTGTCGTTACTACGCAAAACAAGCGAACAACCTACAAGGTTTTGAGCTAAAAGGCTTTGATGGTCTAACTCGAATCGCTTCGCGACAAGGTCGTGGTGTATTCGTTTGTATCAGCCCTTGGAACTTCCCATTGGCGATTTTCCTTGGCCAAATTACAGCAGCTTTAGTTGCGGGTAACACGGTTGTGGCTAAGCCTGCAGAACAAACAAGCTTAATTGCAGCTCGCGCAGTGGAATTGATGAATGAAGCGGGTTTCCCTGCTGGCACGATTCAGTTACTACCGGGTCGTGGCGCTGAGATCGGCAGTGCGCTAACCAGTCATGATGCGATTGCGGGCGTTGCCTTTACGGGGTCAACACCAACAGCACAACGTATCAACGTGTCATTGGCGAGTCGTAACGCTAAGCCTGTTCCGTTTATCGCGGAAACCGGTGGTCAGAATGCGATGATCGTCGACAGTACCGCACTGCCTGAACAGGTAGTCCGTGATGTTATTCGTTCGGCATTCGCTTCTGCAGGTCAACGTTGTTCTGCACTGCGTGTGCTTTATATCCAAGAAGACATCGCAGACCGCGTGATTGCATTGATTCACGGTGCAATGGATGAGCTGAGTGTTGGCATTCCACATCTTCATAAAACCGATGTCGGCCCTGTTATCGACCAAAACGCGAAACAGAAGCTAATGGCACACTTAGAAAACATGACCAATACCCAGAAGAAGGTGGCTCAACTTTCTCTAGGTACGGATTGTGAACATGGTGACTTTGTTCCACCAAGTGCATTTGAAATCGATGACATCAGCTGTTTGAAAGAAGAGCAGTTTGGTCCTGTACTGCATATCGTTCGCTTCAAAGCGAGTGAGTTGACACAAGTAGTAGACCAAATTAACCAAACCGGTTTTGGTCTAACTATGGGTATCCACAGCCGTAACGAAACAACTTACCGTTGGATCGAGAAACACATTCGTGTGGGTAACTGCTACATCAACCGTGACCAAGTGGGCGCTGTTGTTGGTGTTCAACCATTTGGTGGTCAAGGCTTGTCGGGTACAGGCCCTAAAGCGGGTGGTCCTCACTACCTATATCGCTTTACTGATGTTCAGTTTTCTCAATCACAAGACAAGGCATAAGGAGCAGTATCATGGTTCATCAAGTGACAGGTTTTTCTGATGCTTTGTTAGCGTGGGAACAATGGAATCTTACCGATTTTGATCATAAGAGTGCTCAGGTACTTTCATTCAAATCAGAGATCGAAAGCCAATCTGCGCCTTTGGCAGCTGTGGCGACTTATCATCTAGAGCAAGCCTCTGCGCTGCTTTCTGAGCATCACCTCATGGCGGGGCCTACGGGCGAAACCAATGAGCTGTATGCTGCAGGTCGTGGCGTGGCTTTGGTGATTGTTGATGATTGCGAAGAGAAAGTGCCAGCACTGCAAACAGCAACCGCGATGATTACCGCAGCACTATTAGCGGGTAACAGCGTGCAACTGTGCAGTGATGACGTGCAGTTCAATACCTTGATCGCTGATGCAGCGAAACAAGCGAATTTACCGACGAACTTGGTGCAGGTTGCTTCGTACGACGCTGCTCAACAGCTGCTGTCTTGCGATGTACGTAGCGCAGGTTACGTAGGTAACTCACAAACGGCTCAAGCTATCAATTTACAACTTGCTAAGCGTGACGGTGCCATCGTCAGTTTAGTAGCTGAAACGGATCTGACAGCAATGCATGTTGCTCACGATCCACACTTATCGCTGCGTTTCATTACCGAGCGTACGCGAACTATAAATATAACAGCCGTGGGCGGTAACGCGACCTTGCTCGAACTTGGAAGCGAAGCTCACTAACCTTCAGTAACATTGGCTCTAAGCACTTTTGTTTTCTCCATTGTTGGTTTCACCATCTTTGGATTTAACTCATAGTGCCTTGGAGCCTCAATACCTAACTCAATGTACTCGCTTGCCTTTACGGTGAGTGCTTTGCATTGAATTAGGCATGGAAGGCTTTCTACAAAATGAGGACTATCAAATGATAGAAAACAGTTTTGCAATAACGACGACGTTCATTGCGTATCTAATTATGATGCTGGCAATCGGTGTTATTGCTTACAAACGTACATCTAACTCAACTGACTACTTCCTAGGTGGTCGTTCGTTAGGTCCATGGCCCGCTGCACTTTCTGCTGGTGCATCAGACATGAGTGGTTGGTTGCTACTTGGCCTACCAGGTTACGCTTACGCTGCTGGCTTTGAAGCATTCTGGCTTGCTGGTGGTCTACTGGTTGGTACTTGGGCAAACTGGTTAATCAGTGCTAAACGCCTACGTACTTACAGTATTACAACTGAATCACTGACGCTGCCTGAGTTCCTATCTCGTCGCTTCAACGATAACTCTAAGCTGATCCAAACAATTTCTGCTTTCTTTATCCTTTTATTCTTCCTTTTCTACACAAGCTCAGGCTTGGTAGCAGGTGGTAAATTGTTTGAAACGGTATTCGGCCTAGATTACACAACGGCGGTAATCATCGGTACCGTATGTGTTGTTTCGTACACCCTGTTTGGTGGTTTCCTAGCGGTATCTTGGACTGACTTAGTTCAAGGCCTGCTAATGTCTGCTGCGCTATTGATTGTACCAATCGCAGCAATGAACGGCGGCCTTGGTCAGCTATCTACTGACCTTCATAACATCAACCCAGAGCTACTCACGCTATGGAATGATGCGAAAGGTGAGCCTCTTTCTGCAATCGCGATCATCTCGCTAGCAGCATGGGGTCTAGGTTACTTCGGTCAGCCACACATCCTTGCTCGTTTCAAAGCAACGCGTAGCAATAAAGACCTAACAACCGCGCGTCGTATCGCTGTGGTATGGACTGCACTGTCTATGATTGGTGCAATGCTGGTTGGTCTGGTTGGTCTTATCTACGTAACTAACTCTGGTGCACCTAAGCTAGACGATGGCGAGAAGATCTTCATGCTTCTTGTGAACGCGATGTTCCACCCAGTAATTGCAGGTATTCTACTGGCGGCAATCCTAGCGGCAATCATGAGTACTGCGGATTCACAACTTCTTGTTTCTTCATCTGCAATGGCAGAAGATCTGTATAAGCAAGTTCTGAAGAAAGACGCTACGTCAGAAGAGATTGTTCGTGTAGGTCGTTTCGCGGTTATCCTAATCTCTTTGATTGCACTTGTACTAGCGATGACGCCAGACAGTTCAGTACTTGGCCTTGTGTCTTACGCATGGGCTGGTTTTGGTGCTGCATTCGGCCCAGCTATCGTATTGAGCCTGTACTGGTCTCGTATGAACCGTAACGGCGCTCTAGCGGGTATCGTGGTTGGTGGTGTTACGATTGTTCTTTGGAAGCAGTTCACGGGCGGTTGGTTCGATGTGTACGAAATCGTACCGGGAATCATCCTATCGACTCTTTCTATCGTTATCGTGAGTCTAATTACGGGCGAGCCTGAAGACGAAGTTAAGAAGCAACACGCTGAGTTCGAGAAGAACCTCGTTGAGCTAGACTAATTTACATTGTAAAAATACCAATGAATTAGCAAAAGACATGAACAATAGAGTCACTTCGGTGGCTCTATTTTTTTATGTGAGTACGACCTTTGTCTTATTTCAAATTAAGTTTATTCGAGGTTTTCTGATATTGAAATGGGGGTTTACAATGTAAATCGAAAGCGAAGGATCTTGAGCGAGAAATGAAAGGTCTGTCTTGTTGGTGGCGTGTGATGTCAAAAAATAAAACAGAAAAATGGCTATTTTTTGAACTTGGCGCTCACTTTTGTCATTAGCTCGGTGAATTGTGGAACCGAATTGGACATGATGTGTCAATTGTCAGTAACCACTAAAGACCTATAGGACAAAGGTATGCCTGATCTCTATTGCAAAGGATGTAAAAAAACAACACTACATAAGTCTATAATGAAACGTTGTGAATCAGAGCCCGAGACAGCTTCTGGCCGTATGATGCAATGGACGTCAAAACTATTTAGTGGAAACCTGTACTACGATATGGAAACTCAGCACTTCTGCCGCACGTGCAATTGTCGTTGCGAAACAGGAAGTACTGTACCCCAAATTGGTTTAGCTTAACTTACAGTAAGCGCTCACTAACTTAGATCAAAAAACCTCCGTTTTAGGAGGTTTTTGCGTTTCTATGCGGCTTTGAGTGCTAGCTCGGCAACAATGGCGTCGCCATCAATCTTCACATCCCAACCATAGTTTGAGTATTCATTTGCTAGTGCCTGAGCAACATCTTTTGATACCGTTACGTGTGTCCATGAACCAATACCGTAAGGTTTATATGCGAGTTCTTGCGTTTTCATAATAGAGTCATCCTTTCTCTTTGATAATTATATTATTCACTTTGGCCTATATCCTTTCTTTCGTTTCCGGCTCAACTTATTTGTTAATCGGGTCATTTCTATAATAATTTGTTAATAACCAGAGTTTGATTTATAAGGGTTCTTATCTATTTGTATGTGTTTATATCTGGCGTGAATATCATCCGTGCATTTAGTTTTTAAATGTGTGAGCGAGGTTTTCTTCGATTGCACTTGGTATGGAATATACTGAGCGGAATTTAGAATGTTTAAGGAATGTTATGTCTCAGCATCAGCTCGATCGTATCGATAAAGAGATACTAAGAATTCTGCATATGAAAGGGCGTTTACCTGTTGTTGAACTGGCAAAACAGGTCAACCTTACGACGTCACCTTGCTCTGATAGACTCAAGCGATTGGAGAAAGAGGGCTACATCACGGGCTATCATGCTGAGCTTTGTTCAGAAAAGCTGGGACTCGATGTTCAAGTCTTTATCCATATCCGTCTCGATCAGACTAGCTTTTCGATCTTCGACAAATTTGCCCAAGCCGTGGAAATGATGCCTGAGGTGGAAGAGTGCTACTCACTGTCGGGTGACTTTGACACCATGATCAAGGTTCGAGTGAAAGACATGAAGGCGTACCAAGCGTTTATGGCAACGAAGTTGGGCACCTTGCCTGGTGTGATTCAGACACGTAGTGAAGTGGTGATTGAAGAGCATAAAAAGGGCTTCGGCGTGAACCCTGAGTTGTTGGCAACTCTAAAATAGTGGCCTAATTTCGCTTACCAACGTGATTTAGATATAAAAAATGGAAGCAATAAGCTTCCATTTTTTGTTGAGCGTCAGATAAAGAGCAATCCGATAAACTTGTTCGCCTTAAAGCGTAATGGCCGCAGAGATTAAGCCAATCACACCACCGAATACACCGCCCCAAACCACAAGCCAGCCAAGGTGTTTCTTGATCATGGTCTGAACCATTTCTTTAACCAGCTTAGGTGTTAGTTCATTCAAGCGCTGATCGATGATCGCCTCAATGTTTTCTTTGATTTCATCCATCATCGCAGGCGATTCTAGCTCGTCTTTGATGGCATTTTTTACAGAATCACTCTTGCTGATTTCAATCACAGATTCTTGCATCTTCTCAACAAACGGCGCTTTCATTGGCTCTAGTGCTTCTGTGCCACCAAACATTGCCAACATACCGCCAAACTGAGAGTTCTCGATAACATGCACTAGTGAGTCGAATGCAGGGTTAAAGTCGATCTTCTGAATCACAGGCTCTAGATTGAGCGACTTTCCTGTCATCTCGCTGCTTAGGAAGCGGTCGATGTTACTTTCTGTAAAGAATTGCTCCATCATCAGTTGCTTGATGGCTGCCTTGAACTCTTCAAAGCGTGCTGGAATAACGCCTGAACCGTATAGGCCGGGTACTTTCTCGAACAACATGTGAATCGCAAGCCAGTTGGTGATGGCACCAGAAAAGGCGAATAGGCCTGCGTAAAGCAAGTATTGGTTTGCTGTCGCATAGCCGCCAGCAAGCAGTGCTAACGCAATAACGTTAGTTAAGACACTTTTGTTCATGGTTGATCTCTAGAAAGAATATTGCGCGCATTTTAAGAAAAAAACGCCAAGAAAAAAACAAAAGGATCGATGAAGTTTATTGGACAGGTAGCAAAGAGCGCCAAATAGCAGGCATAAAAAAGGCTAGCCTCCCCCCGAAGTCTAGCCTTATTCCAGAACGCGCAAGCGAGGCGTCTTTGGTGTTAATGTCATTATATAATTACGACATAACATTCTGCCATGTGTAATTTACCGCTAATAAACAAATTGGTGTGAATCACATCGCACTTTTAAAATAGCACAAAAATTAAGCGTTCGTAGCTTGCTCAAGATCATCGGCAATAAAGCCTCCGGTCTGGTGATTCCACAATTGAGCATAGATGCCATTTTGTGTAATCAGCTCTTGGTGCGTGCCTTCTTCTACGATATTGCCTTGGTCGAGCACGATCAGGCGATCCATCGCTGCGATGGTCGACAGGCGGTGTGCAATCGCAATAACCGTTTTGCCTTCCATTAGCTCAATCAAGCTCTCTTGAATCGCTGCCTCTACCTCAGAATCGAGTGCAGAAGTTGCTTCATCGAGAACAAGTAATGGAGCATTCTTTAGAAGAACACGTGAGATAGCCACACGTTGACGCTGACCACCAGAAAGCTTAACGCCACGTTCACCCACTTGAGCATCGTAACCAACGTTGCCAAACGGGTCGGTTAGCGTTTCGATAAACTCATGCGCGTGTGCCTGTTTAGTCGCCGCGTATACCTCTTCGTCTGATGCCTCTGGTCGACCGTAAAGAATGTTGTCTTTGATCGAACGGTGCAGCAGTGAAGTATCTTGGGTCACCATACCAATGTTGCTACGCAGAGAATCTTGAGTAACGCTCGAGATCTCTTGGTCATCAATCAGGATGTGGCCACTTTCTACATCGTGGAAACGCAAAAGTAAGTTAACTAGGGTCGATTTACCTGCACCTGAACGGCCAACCAAGCCCACTTTTTCACCCGGTTTGATGTTGAGGTTTAGGTTGTTGATCACCCCCTTATTCTCACCGTAGTTAAAGCTTACATTGTCGAAGTTGATACCGCCTTGTGGAACCTCCAGAGGCTTCGCGTCTTTCTTGTCTTCAATAGCAATAGGCTTAGACAGAGTTTTAATGCCGTCAATCACGGTACCAAGGTTCTCAAACAGACCACCAATTTCCCACATGATCCATTTCGACATGCCGTTAATACGCAGAGCCAAGCTGACCGCAATCGCGATTGCACCCACGGTGATTGCGCTATCTAGCCATAGGTAGATAGAGATACCCGCAATGCTGAACACCAATAGATAGTTAGCGAATTCCACGCAGATGTTGAAGCCGGTTACCAAGCGCATTTGGCGGTGCACAGTATCTAGGAAGCCTTCCATGCCTTCTTCGGCGTATTCGGTTTCTCTTTTACTGTGTGAGAACAATTTCACCGTCGCGATGTTGGTGTAACTATCGACAATACGACCTGTCATTAACGATCGCGCATCCGCTTGCTCTGAAGACACGTCTTTTAGCTTTGGCACGAAGTGCAGTTGAATACCGATGTAAACGAATAGCCAAATCAGCATCGGAGCCATCAAGCGCCAATCTGATTCAGCAAGCATGAACAGCATCGCCGTGAAGTAAACCGTCACGTAGACAAACACATCGACCATCTTGGTCACAGTTTCGCGCACTGCAAGCGAGGTTTGCATCACTTTGGTCGCGACACGTCCGGCGAAGTCATCTTGATAGAAGGACAGGCTTTGCTTCAAAAGGTAGCGGTGTGCTAACCAACGAATCGACATTGGGTAGTTGCCTAGCAAAGTTTGGTGAAGCAATAGCGAGTAAACACTGATCAAGATTGGCATCACAACCAACAGCAGAATACCGAGCCCCATCAATGTCGATTCGTTGTCTGCTAAGAAAGTGTCTGGGTTGCTTGTTGATAGCCAGTCGACCAATTGCCCCATGTAACCGAACAGCGCGACTTCGATGATCGCGATGGTCATGCTCATCAACCCGAGCAAAATCAATGGTTTTTCGAAACCTCGAGTGTAATGGCGGCAGAATGCCAGTATGCCAGTAGGAGGTTGTATCGGCTCTCCCTTTGGAAAGGCTTCAGTAAAGCCTTCAAATTTCTTGTACATAGATTTCCCTTTATAAACTAGTGCATCTATAAGCGACTGCATCGTTGGTGCAGCTTTGTTTTTATGGTCTTGATTCGAAATTTAACTGCCTTAGTTTGAAATTATATAAGCGCCCATGGGTTCTTATCAGCATTAAGTCATTCGATGGATTTTGTTCTAGCGCCTATTTAGGCACTTGGCTTTAAAACACTAAAACTTTGTCTAAGCGATACAGGAAAGGTCCAAAGAGTGTCTTTCATGACGCTTATTTTAGATTGAATTAGACAGGAAAAGTTAAGCTTATTTCAAACGTAATTGATTGTTATGCAACGGTGATAATCCTAACGTTAAATGGATTGAATTGTAATCAAAACTCGTGATGGGCGAGAAAATGGAATCAGAATATTTATCCATAAAGTGACTTAACGAATATGCATACAGTTGGTTCTTTCTGATGTGCTGTTATCTTGCAGTAAAAATTACCGAATAAACTGACTTTTGCAGGAATTGTTTGGGATAAATATTCAAATCATTATTCTTTTCAGTGAATCTTGTCGTAACAAGTTGTTTACAATTCTGAGGTAAATAAAAGATAGGGACGGTTGAGATGTTAAACCTACACAAAAAATCACTTCACATTACGAATGTTCAAAACGCCAATTGCGTTGTTATGGTGCCGCCAAAAGAATTTAAATTTAATGAAGAAACGGCACAAGATAATGAGTTTCAGCACAGAGTAAACCTGACCGAAGCCGAGGTAAAATTAGAAACCATGGCTGAGTTTAAGGCGATGGTCGCTTCGTTGCGTAAAGAAGGTGTGCAAGTTGTAGAGTTTGATTACCCAGAATTGGGCGTTGAAACTCCGGATGCTGTTTTCCCAAACAACTGGTTCAGTACCTGTAGTGATGGAAGCTTATTCACGTTCCCTATGGCGTGTGAAAACCGTCAGAATGAAGTTAAGCCAAATGCTCTTATTGAAGCGTTAGAAGCGTCGGGTCGCATTGTTAACCATAGCGAGTCTCTAGAGTCTTACATCGCGCAAGGTTCTTATCTAGAGAGTACTGGCGTGATGGTGATCGACCATATCAACAAGACCATCTACGCTGCGCTTTCTCAGCGTTGTGACCGCGAAGTGTTAGAAGATTATGCGAAGCGCATTGGTTATTCTCGCGTGATCTCGTTCCAAACGGCATTACCGTCTGGCCAACCGATTTACCATACCAATGTGATGATGGCGATTGGCGATAACTTCTGCGTGATCTGTGATGAAGTGATTCCTGAGTTTGAACGCCGCTTTGTGGTGAAGTCGCTTGCTAAAGATAAGCAGGTTATCTCTATCTCAATTGATCAGATGAACCGTTTCTGTGGCAACATCCTGCAGCTTGAAACCGTGAATGGCGACAAGGTGATCGCGATGTCTCAATCGGCTTACGATGCGTTTTCTCCAGCCCAGTTAGCTCAGCTTTCGACACATGGCAAGCTGCTACCATTTAACGTGAAAACGATTGAAGACATTGGTGGTGGTTCGGTGCGATGCATGTTGGGTGAGGTGTTCCTACCAACACGAGTTAATCGCTTGTAACAAGCACTCACTTTCAGTAATGAATCTTTGAATACCACTCTTATCGCAGAGTGGTATTTTTGTTTTTGTCTTTCACATATAAGAGAACAGAGCTCGATACAGGAGTCAACGCGCAAAAGCTAATGGAAATAAGCTATGAAGCGTCCTTAAAAGCTCTGTGTTCGATGAACTGAGCCGACAGTGTTACGACTTCTTTGGAGTAGACGAGCGCCGTGTGGTTGAGTTTGAGGGCGTAAGTATCCGTTGCTCCTCTCAGGTTGGCGTCTTCGAGTGTGACTGTGCCATCGCCCGGGTTTCTTCCCAGAACAATACGTCCGACTCCGGCGTCGTAGGTACCTGTAATCACGCCAATCGGCACATCAATATCGTAGTCACCCAAGCCATCACTTAAGATCATTTTGCTCGAACCAAATATAAATCCAAGACCATGATTCGAAAGCGTTTTGGCTATGGTTGCCCCATTGTGCGGCGTACCTGCGGTAATAATGCAGGTGTCTGCAAAGTCGGGTTGGTAGAACTTAAAGTAGTGGCGAATCAGCAAGCCACCGAGTGAGTGACCAAAGAAATAGACCTCATCGTACTCATTAAAGCGAGCATTTACGAAGCGATTGAGGCGTTTGGCTGCAGAAGGGAAACGCAGCGAGTTGTAGGCAAACTTGTGCGTTGTAAAGCCGCGTTTTTTGAAGTTTCTATCCAGATATAGCATGATCAACGCAGGCATATATAGACCATGAATTAAAACTATATGTTTGTTTTTATTATTCATTATTGCCCTCCGACTGATGGTGTTTTCAGTATATGGAGTCGCAATTCTAAACTCAACAAAACTTGCTGTGAATGGGACACAATAGACAGAGAGTGTCGTAGTGGCAGTTCGTTATTCTGACCTGACCCCGCCATAAACGTCTATAGTTAATCCCCCTTGTTTGGCATAAGTATTGGGTGTTAGGCCAATGGTTTTCTTGAGGTAACGAATTAGGTGCGGTTGGTCACTAAACCCAAATTGAAAGGCGACGTCCATCCAGTCGATGTCATCCAAATTTCTCTTATACAAGTATTCCAACATAGCTTCGAGTTTGTTCATCGATTGGCACTGTTTTAATGTCAGCCCTGTTACCTTGTTGAAGCTTCTCTCTAATGTTCTTTGCGAGCAAAACAGCTTGTCGCTAAGCTCTGCAATCGGCGTAGAATCAAGTACACCCAACACTTTGTGAGTGATTTCACTGTGTCTATCTGTTTTACCGGTCGATAACCATGGAAGTAGTAAATCATCCAGCTTCTGGCAACAAGCTTCAAAGTCGGTTTGAGCAAGCTTAATCAGTGACATCGTATCGACATCAGAGTTGTTTAGTAAATCTGCAAGGTCGATGGTATTGACGCGATCTAGGCTTGGGTGCGGGCAATCAGGGGTGACTAACGAATACAAAGCACCAACGTGGAACTTGATGCCCAAGTGAATAAACGGCTTCGAGTGATCAAGTTCAATGGCTTTGTGATGGGGCAGCAACAGGTGGCTGCCAACCCCTTGCTCGACTTGCTGCTCTATTGTGTAGTGATACGGCTGATCGCAGGGGGACAGGATTAAATGCGCTGAAGGGTCAGGGTTGAGTATCGGAAACTGATGAGTTTGGGCATCGGGCGTTTTCTCGATAAGCCAGTAGCAATCAATGAACTGAGCGATTTCAGGGGATTTTGGCGACTGTAACCAATTGATCATTCGAACTTCTATTTCTGATGAGTACTTTACCACTATATGTGGATATCGTTGTCTGTGACAGTTTTATCCATACTAAGTGCTTGCGCTTGGCATCTTAGCTTCACTTCACACTGAGTGCGCATGCTCAGTGCGAGGTAAAGCTGAGTTTTCAACTAGCGAAAATCAAACTGTAAGATGCGATGCTTTGATGACAACCCAGCGCGTGTGATAGCTTTTTGCGCGCCAATATTGCTATTTTTTGTTGAACAGATAACTTCCAAATCTTGCTGGTTAGCGTGCTGCTTTAGAAAGTTAAGAACACGCGTTGCTAACCCTTTTGCGCGCTCTTGTTGAGCGACAATCATACCCAGGTCGGCAAACTGTGTTTGATGCTCATCGAACTTACGGCACTCACCGGCTGCGAGAACGCTGCCATTTTCCCAGTAGCCCCATAACTCTTGGCGGGCAATCAAATTGCCGTAGTAACTGGTGAGCCACTCTTTTGGCGCGCCAATCGCTGATGAAGCAAACTCAACGAACTGCTCCAGTTGTTCTTCTGTCGCGAGGCTCATCTCTATCTCTTCAATGCGGTCTGAATCACAATCAGATCTGGCTTGAGAGTTTTGGCGGTACATCATCGCATTCACTTTAAATGACTCTGTGTTGTCGACACACAGTGACAAATATTGTGGCTCAGCCGTACTCACGAATGCGCCTTTCACCTCACCAATCACAGAGCTGTTGTTCTCTACGATTAAGGGGAACAAGTTTTCAATATGAGTGCTGGCTGTTGGTGCTAGATAGAACTGAAGTAAGTAGCCTTCGCCATTTAATACGCAATAACCGACAAGATTACCGTTTTCGTAAAAACCAAAATGGTCAAACATTGGCACAAAGCCAAAATGCCACATGCCATCGAGTGGAGCTGTAGATTCAGCAAAGTAAGCCGTTTTAAGTTCGCTTAAGTCGCTAAGTACTGAGATTTTTTTGATGTCTAACATCGCGTTAATTCCTGTTGTTTCGATTCGGTAGAGTGCGTGGTTGTCATCTTGTTCTCAGGTGCGTCAACGGACGATGAGATAAATTGATTAGCTGAGCCACGTTTCAATAACAGCAATTGTAGGCGACGGCTTGAGGCCGGTATTGAATAAAAACGACAGTTTTGAAAGGTGTGTGGGTGTTAACAGAAGAGCTGATGTTAATTGAAAGAGGGCAAGATATTTTGCCCTCTGCTGAACTTATTGATTGGGACGTTGAATAGGGCGCATTACTTTCCTGAGTCTTCAGCTTTGATGAGTTTTGTATCGACAGTTTCACTCTTTAACTCAGGCTCAACTAATACCTTTATCACGCCTTTTTGTAGGATCAGGTTATTAGGGTAGGTGATGATGTTGCCCGAACTGTGTCGAAGAATAACATGGAACATGGTGATATCGATGATCACACCGCTGATGTCTTCGTCTTTCTCCGCGACTCTTACTCTGTCGCCAATGCGATAAGGGAAGACGAAAAATATTAGTACGCTGGCTGTGAGGTTACTTAGAATCGACCATTGCGCGAATAAAGCGACACCCAGCACCGCAAATATCGAAGACAAGAACAGAGAAATATCACCAAAACCCAAGTTAAGAACAATCGTAAACACAGCGATGAAGAGTAGAAACAGAACAATATTGAAACACTTAATCACGAACTGCTTTCGCTTCAATTCGACACGTTTATTTTCCGCTAATGTTTCTATCCAGTTCTTACCTAAGCGTTTGATCACCCAATACACAGTGATAAGAAGTAAACCTAAAACTACTTGTCTAAGCCACATATTGGATTGCAAAAACTCAACCATTAAATAAACCTCAATTTTTTCAAAATAACGACCTCTGCCGCTATGACCACGAGCAGCCCAACGCAAAATAGTGGAAATGCTATCGGGTTATCTGTTCCGGGTATCCCAGCGATATTGACACCCAGTAAACCGGTGAAAAACCCAGCAGGGAGGAAAATACCTGCAATGATAGAAAATAGGTACGTATTTCTATTCATTTTTTCAGCTTGTTGCTGACTTAGGCTCGCTAAAAATACATTAATTTGTTCGATGTAAAACTCAACAGACTCGTTAATTCTCAGGATGGTATCAAGGCTGTTCTTTATATGACTGTTGTGCTTACTCAATGGCGCAGGTAGGTCACTCATTAAATCTTCAAAAACGTATTTCTGTGGCTTCAAATAACGCCTTAGTCTGAGTAGCCTTGAATGTAGAGCGTTAATGGATCTTATGTCGATATTGGATGTAGATTCTAACTCGTCAATTAATAGTTCGACGGGTGCTAGGAAGGTTGAAATACTGTGGTTGATTCCACGGATCATGCCCAACAACACATCAGGTAATGATGTAGGGCCTTGGTTTTGTTTGAGATCAGATATCAGATTACTGACCGCTTTTGAAGGAACTTTACGTGTCGATATTAAAGTGCCTTTGTACCATAAGATGCGTAGGCTAAGCATGTCGTCAGGGTTAGCACCTTCGTTTAGATTAATGCCTCGCAGAATCATCAAAAAACAGTCGTGGCCAAATTGTTCGAACCGAGGGCGGGTGTCATCGGTGAGTAATGAATCGATGATGGCATTTGGAACCGTATTACTGTGGAGCCATTCTCTCAAACCGTCAGCATCTCTTTGGCAGTGATACCAAGTTGATTGCTCGAATGAGGCTGGGCTGGTGGTGTGTTCATGTGCCACCCCCTCAGAAAATTGCCAGCTTGAAATTATGAAAGCGTCCATTCATTTGTCCTTAATGATATGACGTAAACATTGATATTATGCGCCATTCAGGCGCGGTATTGAACTGAGCTTAATCGTGGTAAGTTCAATGAGCGATGTGAGTGAGATGAAGTCTAATAAGACATGTTGGTCTTTGGAGTACGACGGACTCTTCCATTATTGTCTCTATTAAATGTAGCTCATTGTTTCGTCGTTATAAATTAGCACTCTGGCTCTATGTTAGCGACGAAAAAAAGAAAAGACCGAGGTCTTTTCTTTTTAGGGGAAGTTGAGGAGAGCTTGTTCAGGCAACTCGAGTTTTCCGATGGTTTACATAAGTAAAAGCACTACCGACACGCAGCAAAAATGTCTTGGTTTTCTCGGTATTCTTTGGTTTGTACATCCATTAGGCCGAGTAAAGAGTCGAACAGGTTATCTTGGGAGAAGCTCTGTTCTTTGCCTGCCTTTCTTAAGCAGGTCTGGTTTATCCCTTTCTGCTCGGCGAAACCATCAGACATCCACATTATCATAGGCACATGGGTTTGCTCTTTCGGTGCCAATGAATAAGGCATGCCGTGTAAGTAGACGCCATTTTCTCCCAATGATTCTCCGTGATCGGAAATGTACATCAGCGCAACATTGTACTTATCGGTGAGTTTCTCTAGCTTCTGAATAGCCTGTGATAGAAAGAAATCTGTGTACAAGATGGTGTTGTCGTAGGTGTTGACCACTTGCTCTTTGGTGCAGTTTTCGATATCAGAACGTGGGCAGTCTGGCACAAACTTCTTATGATCTTCTGGGTATCGCTCAAAGTAAGTTGGGCCGTGAGATCCGGAGATATGATAGAAAATGATGCTATCTTGTTTAAGAACTTGAGTATCTTGTTCGAAGTTCTCTAGCATGGCTGTGTCATAGCACACATCTTTATTACACAGCGGGTCGCTGTCTTTGGCGACGAGAGTCATCTCTTTGATTCGATGTGCGACCGCCTTGTCTCCACCATCGTGCTCTCGCCAGATAGAGTGAATGCCCGCGCGGTTCATAATGTCGACTACGTTATCTTGGTTGTAGGCTTTGTCGCGATCGTAGTTGCTTCGGTTCATGTTAGAAAACATACACGGCACAGAAACCGCAGTGGCTGTTCCGCATGACTGAACATCAGAGAAAAAGATCGGATTATAGGGTTTGGTATGAGCATTGGTTTCTTTCTCATAGCCATAATATTGGTAGTTATATACACGTGCTGTTTCACCAAGAACAAACACCAATAAGGTCGGTTTGGTTGCCGCTTTTGCTTGTGGCTTGAGTTGAGCATCTAATCCCAATTCTTGATAGGGGATGGGCTGTTTGATGTAGGTGTTATTGATGTATTTGACTGTTGAAGCTACGTATTCGGTCGGAATGATCATCTTTTTAAGATGAGAGTTATTACGACCAATCGACACATAATCTTTGTAAAACAACCCGGCAATGATGGCAATGACGATCAACGAAGAGAGCAATCCAATCGCCTTCCCAATAGCAAAATCTTTCCAAGATTCTCTTTCAAGATCCGTAAATAAAAGCAGCAGTGACGGGACTCCTCCCATCAGAACAAACCATAAAATAGAATAGCTGCTTAGGTAGCTAGCAGCCTCTCCGCTGTTGGTTTCGAAGACGTTTTCTATCATTCCATAGTCTACAAAAATGCCGTAGTTGAACATGCTGTAGCTGACTAAAGAGGAAGTAAGTAGTAACAAGATAAAAAAAGCTTTGGCGAATATCGGCCAGTTGAATACTTGAAAGATAAAGTTGAATGCGGCGAGAAAGAAAAATGGGATCGAGATGATAAACCCAATGCTTTCGGCTTGTGAGGCACTAAGAATATTGAACAGCTCGCGTGAGATAGGCAAGTTAATGACAAGCAGGTAATACACTGCCAAAACGAAAGGGAGTTTGTTTATCGACATGTTTAAGCGTGGTAGATTCATAGGTCTTGTCTTCCTGTGTCACTTATCCCTTTATTTTAGTCTCGCTACCAAGAAAGCTCTAATATCAACGCATAAAGCTCAATCAGTGATGGTGAGCGATAAACTGGCTAAAGTGAAATGACGCTAAGGTGTGTAGATACAAAAAATTTACTTTACTGAGTGACCTTCATGACAAGGTGGAACAGCAAAGTGAATTAGTATGTTCAGCTTATTCTATGTGGTTCAATCACATTAGAAGTTGTATGAACCACCGAAGCTAATGCTTTTGAAGGCAAGCGTGTGGTCACCAGCTGATATCTGAGAGTTCTTAAATTGGACCGTGTCGTCTACGCTTACTGCATCCGCTTGCGAGATTAAGCGTAGCGTTAGGTGTTCGATTGGCGTGTATTCAACACCTACACCAAAGTGGAAACCCGTACCGCTGTCATCAGCGTAACCAGCACTCTTATTTGCGTTTAGGTCAACAGAGCTTAAACCAGCCAATACGAATGGGCGGATTGTGTTGTCGAATGTGTAACCAAGATTTGCTGACAAAGAAACAGACGTCGGAGACAGCTTTTCAGCGCTATTTTTGTAGTTTGCGTAATCTGTGTAGCCAAGTTCAACACCTACGATACGGTTGAATTGGTAGCCGCCGTATAGGTTGTAGCCCATGCCATCTGAATCTAAGCTACCGTGACCGTCTGTGTCAGAATCTTGGTAGACACTAAGTCCGCCACCAATGTACGCACCGCCGTCAGTACCTGCTGCTAAAGCTGGAAGAGAAACTGCGCTGATTAAACCCAGTGCTAATGCTGATTTCGTTATCTTGTTCATCTTTGTTACTCACTCTTAAATGTCATGCCAGTATCAATAATTTTTATTTTGCGACCTTTCGACCGTTGGTGAGTATTATTCCGTAGTCTTGTATGTATTACTGTATGGCTTTGTAAGCTGAATCGTTACATAGTAGAAAAAATACACATCAGGTTGCTTAGTGAGTCAGGCTGTTTAAAACAAGGAATAAACATGCTAACGAAACAAAACACAGGTTTGGTGGTTGTGGACGTACAAGGCAAGCTCGCACGCCTTGTTGATGAGAGCGATACGCTGATTGCTAATTGCGGGAAGTTAGCTCAAGGAGCGCAGGTTTTGGGGCTGTCAATTATTCGTTTGGAGCAGAACCCAGAGAAGCTAGGTGCTACAGTCGACGAACTTAATGACTTGCTGAATGATGCAAAGCCGATACCTAAATTCACTTTCAACGCGTGTGATGAGCCCAAGTTTGTTGAGGCGGTTCAAGCCAAGGATGTAGAGACTTGGTTAGTGTGTGGTATTGAGGCTCATATTTGTGTTTATCAAACCGCAATGGGGTTGTTGGAACTTGGGTACAAGGTTCAGGTAGTTGGCGACTGTGTTAGCTCACGAACGGCACTCAACAAAGATCTGGCAATCCGTCGACTAATGGATGCTGGTATCCAAATCACAGGATTAGAAATGAGCTTATACGAGCTTGTGAAAGACTGCCGCGCGCGTGAATTTAAGCTCATTCTATCCTTGATTCGTTAATCACCGAGAGGCTGTCTATCGCCACCGCCTCGGTAAGAATCGAGCGCAACTTTCAAGCGACGCAGTTTGTCGCGCGAGCGGTTCTTGTGATTGACTGCGATTCCCATAGAAAGCACATCCACTAACGCCAACATAGCGTAGCGAGAAGCCGACGGCTTGTAGATGAAGTCGGTTTCCATATGCTTGATGGGTAACAAGATATCGGCAATTTTTGCTAGCGGTGTATCTTGTGGGGTAATCGCAATGATCTTAAGTCCGTACTGCTTAGCCAGCTCTGCCGTTTCTGTGATCACTGGTGTAAAGCCAGTCGCAGAGATCATCACCATTACGTCATTAGCATCTGCCGTGGCAGCAACCATACGTGACATCAAGCCATCGTTGTACGACACCACTGGGTAGCCTAAACGAAACAGTCGATGTTGCAGCTCTTGAGAAGCAATGGTTGAACCACCACCCATACCAATAGCAATGATCTGTCTGGCGTTATGCAGCCAGCTGACTGCGGTTTCAACGTCTTGCTCTTTGAACAAGGTGCGGTTGATGTCTAGGCTTTGCTTGATCGATTCGTAGATACCTTGATAACCCGTTTGGTCAACCGGTTCGAGGATAAAGCGCTGGCCAACGGTTAGCGTCTGAGCCAACTTAATCTTCATATCACGTACGTTGCTGCAACCGATCGCTTTAGCAAAACGTGTAATGGTGGCTTCACTCACTTGAGCGCTTTCAGCAAGCTCTGTGATGCTGGCATTGGCAGCAAAATCAATGTCGTCCATGATCAGCTTAGCGACTTTTTTCTCTGCATCACGAAGAGCGGGAAAACGCTCCGTTATCTGTGAAATGATATCTACTTCTAAACTCAAGAATCCTGATCCTTTGTTGATGGGGCTAATCGTTATTACCTAGTTATTAAGAATCTAGCTCGTAAGAAGCAAGCTCTTTAGCTTTTTATGAGCACTAATCCATTAAAAACTAAGCCTTAGCCCCGTTAGTATATCTTATTGCTTCGCTGATTCTAGCTTATTGAAAAATCGAACTAGAAGCAGGTTTCCACCCAGTTTGTTACCTGATGGTCGTCATCGCTGATGGCAATGTAGCGCCACTTATCGAAGGTTAAACACGGGTGTGAGGTTGAGAATGCAATCATGTCGCCCACTTCAATTTCAGAAGAGCCGTCCGTTTCAACAAAGGTATGCTGATCCATCACGGCGGTCGCAGTCAGCCCTTTCACAGAGATAGCTTCGCCATTGCGATAGCCGCGTTCGGCAATAGGTAACCCCGCATCAAAGGCCACATCACGCTTGCCTAGCCCAACAACTAGTTTGGTCGGTTCTGGGCGAGAGATTACATACGCCCATACCTCAAGTGCCGATTCGAGATCTCCACCCAATTCGCACGCGTAACCTTGGTTTACTTGGGCACGCTGCAACACCTTGCTTTGAGCGTCTAGGTAGATACCTGTGTCGTGAATCGCGTAACAGCCCGGGCGGATGATCGCCAAGTAATCGGTTAGGTTCGCTAAACATTCTGCAACCACGTCATACCAAGCCGAACCTGCACCAGTGATGATAGGTTGCCCTGCAATTAGGCCATCTGATGCGAGGCTTTCGACCGAGGTCAGCGCTTGGTTTAAGAAGGTACGAATGTCTTGCTCGGCATTGTCGCCATGAATCACGCCCTCATACACCTCAATACCCGCTAGCGAAAGTGCAGGCGTATCTTGAATGGTTTGAGCCAGTTCTAAAACTTCTTGAGGTGAACGACAACCACAACGGCCACCCGGAACACCAAACTCGATTAGAGCTTTTAGCGTCTGCTTTTTGTTGGCGAAGTATTGGTTGAGTTGCTGCACGTTTACCGATGAATCCACACAGCAATAGAAATCAACGTCGAACTCACTAATAAGCTGTTCGATGATCGCCATGTTGGTTTTACCTACCAATTGGTTAGCCATGATGATTCTTTTTGCGCCTGCCATTGCTGCAATTTCTGCTTGTGCAGGTGTCGCAACGGTAATTCCCCAAGCGCCATTTTCTAGCTGTTGACGGAAGAAATCAGGCGTCATCGATGTTTTGCCATGTGGCGACAATTTAACCTGATGATGATCGGCGAATGATTGCATCCAATTCAGGTTATTGGTCAACGCTGATTGTTTGATAATTGCTACCGGAAGCGAAATGTCTTCATCAACCAGTCGATAAACACCGTTCTCAGATTGTGATACTGCTCTCCCTTTTTGGCCTTTTTCAGTCAAGATGAAACTATCTTTTTGATACTTTATAACATCTTTTTGTGCAGGGTTATGTTTCATTGCTGATTCCTAACATGATTTAAGTGGTTGTTATTTAATGTTTAAATATATCTATAATGTGTTTTGTGATAGAAACTATCACACAAATTAAAATATTATGTGTGTTTTGTCACTGAAAATAATCGGCTGGATTTCTAATATAGCTCCATCAACACAGTGGATTGAGAGAGTGAAAAATGTTGTTCGATACGATAATCAAAAATGTAGAGGTGTTTGACGGCACCGGCGAACAATCGTTTTGTGCCGATGTAGCAATCCTTGATGGAAAAATCGCCGAAATTGGTCAAATCGATCACGAAGATTGTGGCCAGTTGGTTGAGGGAGCAGGCTTAGCATTGGCTCCTGGATTTATCGATGTACATACACATGACGATACCAACGTAATTCGTTACCCAGACTGCCTACCTAAGATCAGCCAAGGTGTGACAACCGTGATTGTTGGCAACTGTGGCATCAGCGCATCGCCAACGGTTTTGGCTGGCGATCCACCTGACCCAATGAATCTTTTAGGTGCGCAGGCTGATTTTAAATACCCAACTTTTGCGGCGTATGCACAAGCGGTAGAGCAAGCGCAACCAGCGGTGAACGTAGCAGCATTAGTTGGCCACACTACACTGCGTAACCAAGTGATGGACGACCTGCAACGCACCGCAAGCGAAGAAGAAATCGCGGCAATGCAAAGCAACCTTGATTTAGCGATGGAGCAGGGTGCACTGGGTTTGAGTTCAGGTTTGGCTTACGCAAGCGCGAAACAAGCCAACGCCAATGAAGTGATGCAGTTAGCGAAAGTGCTGTCTAGTCATGGCGGTATCTATACCACGCATATGCGTACTGAATTCGAAGAGATCTTAAGCGCGATGGAAGAAGCGTTTGAGACCGGGCAATACGCGAAAGTACCCGTTGTTATCTCTCACCTTAAATGTGCAGGTGCAGGCAACTGGGGCAGAACTGTTGAAGTGCTTGATTTGATGGACAAGGTTTCAGAGCACCAAGATGTGTCTTGCGACTGCTATCCATACTCAGCGAGCTCTTCGACATTAGATCTGAAACAGGTGACAGACGATTTCGACATCTTCATCACTTGGTCTAAAGCAAAGCCTGAACATGCAGGCAAAACGCTTAAGCAGATTGCTGATGAGATGAACCTACCACTGATGGACGCAGCAAAAGCGCTTCAACCAGCCGGTGCGGTTTACCACTGCATGGATGAGAACGACGTAAAGCGCGTATTGAAATACAAGCTGACCATGGTTGGTTCTGATGGTTTACCAAATGACCCGCATCCACATCCAAGATTGTGGGGCACTTTCCCGAAAGTCTTAGGCCACTACTGCCGAGATGAAAAACTGTTTGCGCTGCCAGAAGCGATTCACAAAATGACCGGAATGTCTGCGAAGCGCTACAACCTCGCGGGAAGAGGTGAGATTCGCCAAGACGCATTTGCCGATTTAGTTTTATTTGATCCAAAGAATATTAAAGACACAGCAACATTTGAAAACCCTATTTCAGTTGCTGAGGGAATCGAAAGTGTATTTGTAAATGGTGAGTTAACTTACCAAAAAGGAAAAGTAAAAAATAATCGTTCAGGCGTTTTTATTTACCGTAATTAGAATTTAATTATTTTATTAGATATACAGTAATAAGAAAACGACGAATTAATTTAAATATATTGGAACAGAACCAATATTATCTATAAAGAAGTGGAGTTAAAAAATGACTATTAAACGTTACGGTGTTGAAGGCGGTACAGGTACAGGCGGACAACATTTACCATTTGCACGCGCAACTGAAGCGGGTGGTTTCCTATACGTTTCTGGCCAGACACCGATGACAGATGGTGAAGTGGTAGAGGGTGGCATTGTTGACCAGTCTCGCCTAGCGATCCAAAACTGTGTCGATATCATGACTGAAGCGGGCTACGGCCTAGAAGACGTAATGCACGTAAAGGTTGTGCTAACGGATTCTCGTTACTTCCAATCTTTTAATAAGGTATTCAAAGAGTTCTTCGGTGCTAATCCACCGGCACGTATCTGCATGGTCTGTGACCTAGTGGTAGACGTGAAAGTTGAAGTAGATGTGACTTGCTACCGCGCTGATCGCGTTTAGTTATAACCTAATCACAATAACCTACTTAGAGAGTATTAGGGGGTAAGCATCCCTGTTATTATCCTTTAATACTCTCACCCTACATTTATAAAAATTACTTTAATTAAAAAATATACAAAACCAATAAAGTAATTATATGAAATATAAAAA
>NZ_JBFRTU010000039.1:0-10761 GCF_041474275.1 Vibrio sp. 10N.222.52.B7
ACAAATTTATGTATAAAACCCTCGATGGATGTAAATTAATAGTGAATTATTTTGTTTTTATTTGTTTAATTTACACAATTATCAGTGATTTTGATCACATCTATAATTCCAAACTCATTTTTTGTTTTTCGAATTGATTATCCGACTGCTAATCTCCTGCTCACTTTGAAAAGGTATCAAAGTTATAAATAATAAGGAGTGTTCTAAATGAATACCAAGAAACCTATGTCTCTGACTGGTCGAGTAATCCTCGGTATGGTCGTAGGTATATTAACGGGATTCGCCATTCAATCCCTTTTTGCAGACAACGGATTTGTTAACAACTACATCGTTAACGGACTCTTTGAAGTGGGCGGACAAATCTTTGTCGCCAGTTTAAAAATGCTTGTTGTGCCTCTAGTCTTCGTTTCACTAGTGTGCGGTACAAGTTCTCTTAAAGACTTATCAACTCTTGGCCGTATGGGTGGCAAAACGCTTGCACTTTATATCGGTACTACTGCCGTTGCCATCACTCTAGCATTAACTATCGGTAACCTGTTCCAACCTGGAGCTGGTGCGGATCTTACTGCTGCGAGCTCTTTCAAATCAGCGGATGCCCCTTCTCTGGGCCAAGTAATCATCGACATGTTCCCAACCAACCCTATTCAGGCGATGGCTGAGGGCAAAACGTTACAAGTTATCGTATTTGCAGTGTTGTTTGGTATCGCAATCAGTGCAGCGGGCAAACCCGGTGAACGTATCGCTGCAGTTTTCTCTGATCTAAACGAAGTGATCATGAAGCTAGTTGCGCTACTAATGAACCTTGCTCCTTACGGCGTATTCTTCTTGATGGCGAAACTGTTCTCTGGCCTTGGCTTAGGTGCGATTTGGAACCTAGCAGAATACTTCTTAGTGCTTGCTGGTACCCTGCTGTTGCATGGCTTGGTGACTTACAGTGCGATGCTTAAAGGATTCACAGGTCTTAGTCCGATTACGTTCCTACGTAAGATGGAAGATGCAATCATGTTTGCATTCTCAACAGCATCTTCGAACGCAACAATTCCAGTAACTATGGAAACGGCTAAGAACCGTATGGGCGTAGACAACAAAGTCGCTTCTTTCACAGTACCACTAGGTGCAACTGTGAACATGGACGGCACTGCAATCATGCAAGGTGTTGCGACGGCGTTTATCGCGCAAGCGTACAACATCGACCTTTCAATGGGTGATTACCTAATGGTTATCCTAACGGCGACACTGGCGTCTGTTGGTACTGCAGGTGTCCCTGGTGTTGGTCTTGTTATGCTAGCGATGGTATTGAACCAAGTTGGCCTGCCGCTTGAAGGTATTGCTCTAATCATGGGTGTTGACCGCCTTCTTGATATGATTCGTACCGCTGTAAACATCACAGGTGATAGTGCCGTATCTATCATCGTTGCTAAGTCTGAAGGCGCTCTAGACGAGTCTCGCTTCAACGACCCAGCAGCAGGTGAGAAAGAAGAAGAAGTTAAGCTAGCTCGCCAACAGGCATAGTCTCGCTTATCTTATGCTCTTGTCTTCAAGCTCAGGCGTAATTAATGGCTACGCCTAGCCCTTACCAAAGCGCATAAAGAAAAACGCCACTGCAGATGCAGTGGCGTTTTTATTGGGTATCGCTTAAGTCAGTACTACTGAGTTGGGACAGTTATCAATTTAAGGTAATTATCAATAGGGAAAGCTAATCACCGATTGGGAACATCAAGTTCACTCTCAGCCCCCCACCTTCTCTATTCTCAGCAGTTACATGTCCATTCATCACACCCATCGCTTCTTTAACAATCGCAAGGCCCAGACCGTAGCCACCAGACCGTTTGTCTCTTGCTGATTCAATACGAGTAAACGGGTCGAATATACCTGCAATCTTGTTATCAGGAATACCGTCACCGTCATCTTCTACAGATATTACACTGTAACGTCTATCCATTACCTGTTCGTATGTCGTCACGACCACATGAGCGTTCTCACCCGCGTATTTAATGGCATTCCCGACCAAGTTACCAATGACTCGAAGCAGTAGCCTCTCATCAACGTTCACCATTGATATCGGCGTCTCTAGGGAACCAATCAAAGTTTGATTCGGTTTTAAATCGTTTTGCATCTGCGCGATCAACATTGAACAATAGTGCTCAAGGTGCATTAAACTTAACTTGGAGTCATAGCGAGAGGTTTCTAAGCGGCTAAATTCAAGTATCTCACCCACCAGCTTATTCATCTCTTCTGTTTCATTTTCCATTCGTTCTAGCAAACCAATGCTTTTATCATCAACCTTGCTGCGCAGCAGGTGTAGTGCGAGGTTTTGCCTTGCTAATGGTGTTCTTAACTCGTGTGAGACATCACGAATCAAACAACGTTGCTTTTCAGCCAGAGATTTAATCTCAAAGGTCATATAATCAAAATCGTGTGCAAGCTCGTTGAATTCACGCGTGGTGGAGTTCAACTCCGACACCACACTGACCGTGAAGTCACCTTGAGCCAGTCTGCGGCTCGCTTCTCTCAATCTATCCAACGGTTGCTGAAGGCTTTTGGCCATGATAATCGAGAACAGAGACAATACGACCAATGCAATCAATGCTTTAAGCATATAGGAATATGGCGCAAAAGATTTTGCGGGATGAAACTGGTGCGGTAGTTGGATAACCAGTGTTTTACCGTTATCCAGTGGTAGGCCGAAGATCGGCTTACTCACACGATCACTAAGTTGGTGATCTAACGTTCTTAAGTATTTGAGCTTAAATTCAAAATGTGGGTGCATGTGACGATGTGTGATCGGACGATTGTCTTTATCAATGACGAACAGATAATACTGCTGAGCATTACCCCAGTCCGCGAGTTCATCCATGTCCCCTTCTTCGATCAACACATTCGCTTGGTAAGCAAGGTCGAGCATTTCCGCTTTTACCGATTCTGGGACTTTAAGCAGCGCTTTCATCAAGGCTCTTTCAGCGACACCTTGCAGGATCAAAATACTCACCAAAATGACGGTCAGGTAACTGAACAGTTGGAAAGTGAGTCCGTCTTTACGCTTAGCAATAAAATCAGGGCAACGCAGCAGTTTTTTACTCATGCTCCGACCGACTCTAGGTAACTGTAACCTTTACCACGAACGGTTTTTATATGTTGTTTAGACAAACCTGCCTGAACGAGCTTTCTACGTATATTGCTGATATGCATATCTAAATTACGATCGAAGGGACACAATTCTTTCTTGAGTACATGGATTTGCAGATCAGACTTTGAGACGACAATACCGTCATTTTTGACCAAATAATCAAGCAAGTCTTTTTCAGTGCCAGTTAATGGCAAACGAGAGAGTTGTTCACACAAGCCGTGATTAGAGGAAGCTAAAGATTGTCTTTGGCGTTCAAAACCCACTCGGCGCAAGATCACCTTAATACGGGTTAAGAGTTCAGGAACATTGAAAGGTTTAGCGATGTACTGGTCGGCGCCTGCTTGGTAGCCATCGAGCATTGAGGCATCGTCATTAAGCGCGGTTAGCATAAGAATGGGAGTAGCAAAACGCTGACAAATACGTCTTGCTACTTGAATGCCGCTTAGGTTCGGAAGCATTACATCGAGTAGAACCAAATCGACAGGGTGAGATTGAATAAACTCAAGCGCGGATTCACCGCAATGAACAGTATCAACGTGATACCCCTCATTTTCTAACACTTCACCCAGTAATTCACACAATTGAATATCATCATCAACAACTAAAACGCGAGACATTACACACACCGATAAATAAGAACTGTTTGCATTCTAATTATCGTTATTATTGATTTCAATTATAAAGTGCCCGATTTCCTCTATAGAAGAAAATCTTTTTCAATCGGTACAAATTTTGATGCAGAATCGATAAGATTTTGAGCAGTTAACCCGGGAACACCATACACTTCAACAGGCTTGCCAAAGCGCTCTTTGATTCGCTCTACAAGGATTTCGAAATCACCGTCTCCTGATACCAAAACAATCGTATCAACCGTCTCAGCAAGTTCTATCGCGTCTAACGCAATACCCACATCCCAATCGCCTTTTGCACTGCCATCTCGACGCTGAATAAACGGCTTTAACTTCACATTAAAGCCCACACCACGAAGGATATGATGAAATTGACGCTGCTTTGGATCTTGGCTTGAGATTGCGTAAGCATTAGCTGCAATAACGTTACGCCCTTCCGTGGCAACATACCAAAACTGGTTATAGTCGAAGTTAGAACGGTATTTGTCGCGCGTCGTGTAGTAAACGTTCTGAACGTCGACCAAAATAGCTATGTTTTCCATAAATTCATACCTTTAGATTTTCCGTATACCCTATTCTATTCAATTGTAAAATGCGAGTCGCTTTACTCAATAAAAATGAACCTGCCAGCTATCGTTAACGTAAATCTAATATCTTTAGCGTAAAGCTAAGTGTCTTTACGTAATCCTAACTATGCTTATTGTAAGTGGATTTGTTTTGAGCGTTTCTTAGGTGGTTCTGATCTTCACCTTCTTCTTTACGTAGCGTTCAAATCGTACTCAGGCTTAGAGTTTTTAAAGGGAGGTTGGCAATGCTGCACCGACAAACACACAATTCGATCGTAAGCATCGACACAACCAAAGCGATGCAAACTTTAAATCAACCATCAAACTCTGGTAGCTGGTTTAGTTTGCTTAAACTACTGACCATCAGCACGGTAATAATCATGAGCTTAACCATCAATTCAGTACTCGCCTACCCTGCTTATTCTCACTCAAAGCCTTTGCCACACCGCAGTGTGATTTATTTCGCTCCAAAGGAAGATTCAATCGTTAAAGAGTTTCTGAATGAAGTGTTGCTCAATAACTGTCAATTGGACGAACGAGATGTCGTCATTATGGTTATTGCTGAGAGTGGTTACACAGTCCCAACTTGGTTAGAAGAAGAGTTTAACTTAGAAGCAGTCACCAGTATTTACGAGATCCCGAAAGGATCACATACCGCTGTTTTGATTGGTAAAGACGGGAAAGAGAAGCACCGATGGAGTGGCAAAACAGATTGGAAACAGATCACCAATATCATTGACGAAATGCCGATGCGCCAACAAGAAATGCAGCGACAAGGCAGCCGCTGCAGTATTTGATTCTTGATGGACTCAGTAGTGGCTTAGAGATCCAATTAGAAGGTCAAACGATCAAGCTTGTTTGTTAAACCAAGCAAGTTTTTCATGGAGCTGAGCCACGCTGCCTACAACAATCAGCGCTGGGCTCTTTGCGACGCTCGCAAGGTCAGCTAAATCACGTAACCCACCTCTAAACACCTTTTGTTCTTGGCGTGTACCGTTTTCGATGATCGCAACTGGCATGTCAGCTCGCATACCATTATCGAGTAGATTCTTCTGAATGTTCGGACTCTCTTTCAAGCCCATGTAAAACACGATGGTATGGTTGTGCTGAGCAAGAGATTGCCAGTCAATATCTTCGCCATCTTTCTTCAAGTGACCTGTAATAAACTGCACGCTTTGTGCATGATCACGGTGCGTCAACGGAATGCCCGCATAAGCCGTTGCTCCGGCAGCGGCTGTGATGCCCGGAATCACTTCAAATCTCACGTCATTCTCAGCTAACGTTTCACACTCTTCACCACCACGACCAAAGATAAACGAGTCACCACCTTTTAGACGCACTACGTGTTTGTTCTCTTGAGCTTTGGTCACTAAT
This sequence comes from Vibrio sp. 10N.222.52.B7, assembly GCF_041474275.1. Classification (NCBI taxonomy): domain Bacteria; kingdom Pseudomonadati; phylum Pseudomonadota; class Gammaproteobacteria; order Vibrionales; family Vibrionaceae; genus Vibrio; species Vibrio sp. 10N.222.52.B7. The sequence goes on from NZ_JBFRTU010000039.1 coordinate 5,697, forward strand.
AGTTGGTTGATCTGATCTTGCGGTACGCAGTGATGATCGAGCTTTTTGCCCACATACAACATTTCCGCTTCTGGATTAGCCATCGCCAAAATATCTTTTGATACCAAACGGTCATAAACCAACACGTCTGCTTGTTGAATCACTCGTGCCGCTTTTAACGTAAGTAAGTCTGGGTCGCCCGGACCTGCACCTACTAATGAAACAAATCCTGTGTTTCCTGTTTTAACATTCGATGGCGATACTTCTGACATGCTTTGCTCCGAAAGTTAGCTTGTTATATTTCAAGCTTAATTCTGTATGACGATTCATCGTTGTATGAATCACCAATATCCCTACTTCTTAGACTATCAGTTGTTGCCATAAAACTTTACGATTAATTCTAATCAAGATAGAAGTTTATATAACAAAACAATCTATTACGTTGGAAAACCCTGACATTTGCACCATCATCAAGCACACATTGCTCGCCTTAGGTGCACGGTTATCAAAGTAGAGAGTGTTAAGATCAAAAAAGCCCCAAATCAACAGCTTGGGGCTTAACACACATTATTAGTTGCTCATTAACCTAGAACTATCTAATTACTTAGCGCCTAGAGAAGGAGCTGTTTTAGCATGAGTTAGGTATAGAGGAACACACGTCATTAATAGACCACCAACGATGTTACCTAGGATTGTTGGGATAAGGTTGAAGTTCAACCATGTCGCGATACCAAAATCAGCGCCAAGAATCATACCTAGTGGGAATAGGAACATGTTTACCACTGTGTGCTCAAATACGAGTGCGAAGAAGATGAAGATTGGGAACCACATCATTGCTACACGGCCAGATACTGTGCGTGCAGTCATGTTGCCAATCACACCTAGACATACCATAAGGTTACAGAAGATACCGCGTACGAAACACGTGATCCATCCGTCCATACCCATGTTTTCAAAACCTAGGCTACGACCTGTAGAAACAGCAATGAACTTTTGAGCAACAGCGTTTGGTTCTAAAGAGAAGTTACCCGTTAGTGATACTGCAACAAGGAAAGCAACAATCAAAGAACCGATAAGGTTACCAAGACCAACAATACCCCAACAACGTAGGATACGACCCCAAGTAATACCTGGGCGGTTGTCGAATTTCGCTAAAGGTGCAAGGCCGAATACGCCAGTTACTAGGTCATAACCCATTACACTTAGAATGACGAAGCCAACTGGGAACACAAGTGCGCCAACAAGGCCAATACCGGTTTGAACCATTGCTGTAATAGCAACAACAACCGCTAGAGAAAGGATGATACCAGCCATAGTGCTTCGAATCAGAAGATCGCGAGTACTTGTTTTCGTTTTCGCTTCACCCACATCAATCATCGTTTGAACGAATTCAGCTGGTTTGTAATCAGGAGACATAAGGTTGTCCTTAAAAAGTTTAAATTAAAAGTTAAAATTGGATAGGAAAAGGCTCTAGTTGCCGAGTTAAGGCAATATCGAGAACTAGAACCCTTGAACTATCAAATCTTACTCATCCGAAGATTAAGCAGAGATTTCTACAGCGCCTTTGGCAACACGAGCTTTGTACGCTTTCACGTTGAAGTTCTCGTCTTCCATGCACACACCTGTTGCTAGGTTAAAGCGTTGCTTCTTAAGTGGGCTTGCTACCCAAAGCTCTTCTTTGTGCTCAACAATCAAGCCACGTGATAACACGTTAGATTGGAAGTATGGGTCTGTGTTGCTAATCGCGAATACTTCTTCAGCTTTCGTTGGGCGGAATACAGCTACTTGCTCACCACCAACCAACGCACAAACACCTGTACCTGGGATAATGTCTTCGATCTTACAAACTTTGGTAAATGCCATGATGTCGTCTCCCCTTAAACAGATTCTACGTGAATGATGTCGCCCTGATGCTTTGAAGTAATGGCTTCAGGGTGTTTCTCAGTGAATGTCGCAGGACGGTGTTGTTCACGACCATCTTCAACAAACACAACGTTATCATCGCGGTCATCAGCATTGATGAAGTGTGCAAAGCGCTTAAGTTGAGCTTCGTCGTTGATTGTATCTGTCCATTCACAAGCGAAGTTATCAACTAGGCCAGCAATGTCAGTTTCAAGTTGGTCATTGATACCAAGCTTGTTGTCTACAATCACTTCACGTAGGTAATCAACACCACCTTCTAGGTTGTCCATCCATACCGAAGTACGTTGTAGTGGCGCAGCCGTGCGGATGTAGAACATCATGAAACGGTCGATGTACTTGATTAGCGTTTCTTGGTCTAGGTCGCTTGCCAGTAAGTCTGCGTGACGAGGTTTCATACCACCGTTACCACATACATACATGTTCCAACCTGCGTCAGTCGCAATAATACCTAAATCTTTACCTTGCGCTTCAGCACACTCACGAGTACAGCCAGACACACCAAACTTCATCTTATGAGGAGTACGGATGCCTTTGTAACGGTTCTCGATCATCACGCCTAGGCCAACTGAATCTTGAACGCCGTAACGACACCAAGTAGAACCTACACATGTTTTCGCCATACGAAGTGCTTTTGCGTAAGCTTGACCCGTTTCGTAACCTGCAGCGATTAACTTCTTCCAGATTGCTGGTAAGTCATCTTTCTGAGCACCAAATAGGCCGATACGTTGTGCACCTGTGATCTTGGTGTACAAGTTGTATTCAGCAGCAACATCAGCAAGAACGCTTAGTGCTTGAGGTGTTACTTCACCACCCGCCATACGAGGGATTACAGAGTAAGTACCGTCTTTTTGCATGTTACCTAGGAAGTTGTCGTTGGTATCGTGCAGCTTCACTAATTCAGGCTTAAGGATGTGTTCACCCCAGCAAGAAGCAAGGATAGAACCTGCTAGAGGCTTACATACTTCACAGCCGTAGCCTTTACCGTATTTCTCTAATAGCTCATCGAACGTTTTGATTTCTTCGATGCGAATTAGGTGGAAAAGCTCTTGGCGAGAGTATGCAAAGTGCTCACACACGTCGTTCTTCACTTCAACACCAGCTTTAGCAAGTTCAGCGTTTAGTACTGAAGTCACTAGTGGAATACAACCACCACAACCAGTACCTGCGCCTGTTACTGCTTTGATATCACCGATTGTGTGGTGACCTTCAGCAACCGCTTGAGCGATCTTGCCTTTAGTCACATCGAAACAAGAACAGATAACAGCAGACTCAGGAAGAGAATCCGCGCCAAGTGTTGGCTTTTCAGCACCAGCATGAGCAGGAAGAATCAATGCATCTGGGTGTTCTGGTAGGTCGATTTCGTTCAGCATAAGCTGTAGAAGATCACCGTAGTCAGACGTGTCACCAACCATTACTGCACCAAGCAGCTTCTTGTTGTCTTCAGAAACGATTAGACGCTTGTAAACTTCTTGTTCTTCGTTTTGGTAAACGTAGCTCTTACAGCCAGGAGTACGACCGTTCGCATCGCCGATAGAGCCTACTTTCACGCCCAAAAGCTTAAGCTTCGCAGACATGTCAGCACCTTCAAATGTGCTTTCGTTACCAACAACGTGGTCAACCGCTACCGTTGCCATTTTGTAACCAGGAGCCACTAGGCCGTAGAACGTTTGGTTCCAAGACGCACACTCACCGATTGCGTAGATGTCTTTGTCTGTCGTTTGACAGTGATCATTAATCTCGATACCGCCACGTGGTGCAATACCCAGCCCCATTTGACGAGCAAGTTTGTCTTGTGGGCGAATACCAGCAGAGAATACGATGAAATCAGTTTCTAGCTCTGTACCGTCTGCAAAGCGCATTACGTTACGAGCTTCAGTGCCTTCAGGAGCAATCTCAAGCGTGTTCTTACTTGTATGTACGTTAACGCCCATACGTTCGATTTTTTGACGAAGTTGGTTACCACCCGCTTGGTCAAGCTGCTCAGCCATTAGCTTTGGAGCAAACTCAACAACGTGCGTGGTTACACCAAGAGCTTTTAGTGCGCCTGCAGCTTCAAGACCAAGCAAACCACCACCAACAACCACACCAGATTTAGAATTCTTAGCGGTTGCTTCGATAGCTTTCAAGTCTTCGATTGTGCGGTAAACGAAACAGTCTTTACCTTCGTTACCTTTGATTGGCGGAACGAATGGGTATGAACCTGTAGCAAGGATTAGCTTGTCGTATTGAATTTCACGACCAGTACTTGAGTAAACTGTTTTCTTTTCACGGTTAACGTTAATAGCACGCTCACCGATCAGCATGTTGATGCCGTGTTTCTCGTAGAAGCCTTCTTTAACTAAAGAAAGTTCGTCCGCAGTATGGTGTGAAAAGTAAGAAGAAAGGTGTACACGATCATAGGCTACGCGAGGCTCTTCACAGAAGACTGTGATGTCCATGTTAGCAACGTCTGTCTTCTCGACTAAATCTTCGATATAGCGATGGCCGACCATCCCGTTACCGATTACGACTAGCTTCATCTTGCTCATAAGAATTCCTGAAGGTTATATATTTCTTAACTGAGTGAATAATGAATTATGAAAGAAAATGAAAATATGATGTAAATCAATTACGAAATCGAACTACCCTAAAGGGGTAGGACAAAAGAGGTAGATCTGCTGATTTATCATACGAAGCAAACGAATAACCGTAGGTTTAATAAGGTTTAGCGGGGTTTTATATACACTTTCGTGCAGTAGATAAGATGTTGTAAAGTTTCACAATAGGTTAGCAGTAACATAAGTAAATGACAATCATTTTCATTTGTGGTCATAATAAGTGTAATAACTCATGAAAGCGTTACAGGATCATGAGCAACTATGTATAAATATGAAGAATTTAATGACGCAAAAGACAGTCGCCCTTTTCCATTCCCCACTCATTCCACTCACAAACGGCGCAATTGGTTAACAGATGCTGTTGGTTGTTTAGCAAATGATAGGTTTACATAAGGAAAAGACCGGCACAAAAGTGATCTGATATAGCTTGTTCCTAGTGGTGCTACTGATTAGAGAGCATACGTGGAAGTTTGAACATAGCATGAGGGTTTAGAATTTCAGATAGCAAAAAGGCCAGCATTTCTGCTGGCCTTTCAACTTTGAATAGTGGAGGCGCCTCCCGGAGT